>JBDSTJ010000168.1:0-3420 GCA_039928335.1 Streptosporangiaceae bacterium
GATCAGCAGATCGGGCCACGAGGTCGCGGTCGAGCTCGTCACCCGGTCGCGTGCGGGCGTCGCCGACCCGGTGGAGCGGGTCTGCGCGATCGTCGGGGCGATGGTGCGTTTCCACGCCGAGCAGCACGGGGTCGCCCGGATCATCCAGTACGAGCACATGTCGCTGACCCCCGCCCACCAGCGCGAGATGCTCGCGCTGCGCAGGGTCACCGAGTCGGTGCTCCAGGAGGCGATCGACCAGGGGGTGCTGGCCAGCCGGATCGAGGCCGCCGCCGCCCCGATGGCCACCCTGGCGATCATGTCTCTGGCCATCGACGTCGCCCGCTGGTTTCCCTCCCAGCGCAGCCGCAGCCCCGACCAGATCGCCGAGGCCTACTGCGAGCTGGCGCTGCGGATGCTCGGAGCGACCCGCGCCTAGAATCCCGTCCATGGAACTGAGCGAGGCACTGCGCACGACCGGGGCGATCCGTGAGTTCACCGGTGAGCCGGTGACCGACGAGGATCTGCACGGGATCCTCGACACCGCGCGGTTCGCGCCCAGCGGCGGCAACCGGCAGGGCTGGCGGACGATCGTCGTCCGGGACCCGCAGCTCAAGCAGGGCCTCCGCGACCTCTATCTGCCCGGCTGGTATGACTACCTCGCGATCGGCGCGGCCGGGCTCGTCGCCTGGGCCCCGATCACCGACCGGGCCGCCGAGACCGAGGCGCTGAAGTCCGCGGACCAGATGGCCGGCCCGTCCACCACCAGGGGCGGCTTCGCCGAGCACCTGAACGAGGTCCCCGCGCTGGTCGTGGTCCTGGCGGATCTGCGGGCGCTGGCCGCCGTCGACCGCGACCACGACCGCTACACCTTCGCGGGCGGGGCGTCGATCTACCCGTTTGTCTGGAGCATCCTGCTGGCCGCCCACGACGCCGGCCTGGGCGGGGTGATGACGACCATGCTCGTCCGGCAGGAGGCCGCGGTCCGCGAACTGCTGGGCGTGCCGGACGAGCTCGCCGTGGCCGCCGTGGTCGCGCTCGGCCACCCGGTCCGGTGGCCCACGAAACTCAGGCGGGCCACCGTGCCGGAGTTCACCACGCTCGACCGTTTCGACGGACCCCGGTTCGGCGCTTGACCCTCACACGGTGTGAGGCGGTCTCGTAGGAGGCGTCATGTTCACCATCGGAGACTTCGCCCGCCACGGCAGAGTGTCGGTCCGGATGCTGCGTCACTATGACGCGATCGGACTGCTGCGGCCTGCCCGTGTCGATCCCGGCAGTGGCTACCGCCACTACGAGGGTGCCCAGCTGGCCCGGCTCAACCGCATCGTCGCGCTGAAGGACCTCGGTTTCACCCTTCAGCAGGTCCAGGTGATCCTCGACGAGAAGGTCGGTGTCGAGGAGCTGCGCGGCATGCTGCGGCTCCGCCGGGCCGAGCTGGCCGACCGGCTCGCGGCGGACAGCGCACGGCTGGTCGGGGTCGAGGCGAGGCTCCAGACGATCGAGAGCGAGGGGCGCATGAGCGCAGACGACGTTGTGATCAAGTCCATCCCGGCGGTCCGGGTCGCCGAGCTGACCGGTCTGGCGGCCGGTTACGAACCCAAGGACATCAGCCCGGTCATCCAGCCGCTGTACTGTCGGCTCGGCGAGCTGCTCGCCCAGGCGGGCCTGGTGCCGGTCGGGCCGCCGATCGCCTACTACGAGGCCGTGCCGGACGGTGTCCTGATCCACGCGGCCATGCCGGTGGCGGCCGAGCCGGAGGACCGGCACGGCTTCACCATCGTGGATCTTCCCGGGATCGCCAGTGCCGCCACGATCCTGCACCGGGGCTCGATGGACCTGGTGATGCCGACCATGCAGACGCTCGCGCAGTGGATCGACGCCCACGGGTACCGGTCCGACGGGTATGCCCGGGAACTCTGCCTGGAGTGCCCCGCCGATGGTGACCAGTGGGTCACCGAGCTTCAGGAGCCGGTGCGTGCTGGTCTCTGACCCGGCCGGCGGCTAGGTTCGGTTCATGGGCAAGGCGATCGTGACCGAGACGGCGAACTTCGAGGTGGCTCCGGCGGCGGTCTGGGCCGTGCTCGGCGACCTGCGGCGGCTGCCCGAATGGCTGGCCAGTCACGACTCCTTCCCGAAGGAGCCTCCGGCGGCCGTGCCCGGTGCGACCTTCGCCCAGCGGGTCAAGGGGCTGGGTCGGTCCGCGGAGGTCGACTGGAGGGTCGAGACCGTCGAGGCCCCGCGGAGCCTGGTGCTGTCCGGCAGAGGCCCGATGAACGTCAAGGTGTGGTTCAGCCTCTCGGTCGAGCCGGCCGAGGCCGGTTCGACCGTCACCTACCGCACGGAGTACACGAGCCTGTTGCTCAGCGGTCCGCTGGTGACGCAGGTCCACGAGGCGGCGACTCCCGTCATGCGGGAGTCGCTGCGCAATCTCGCCGCGCTCTTCAGTCGAACATGACGGCGACCAGTTCCCGATAGCGGACCAGCCCCTTGTACTCGGCCATGTCCTGGGGCAGTTCCGCGAGCACCCGGCCGAACCGGTGCCGCCACTGGGGGATCCGCGCGACCTCGGTGAGCGGAGCCAGGTAGGTCCGGATCAGGAACAGGATCGCGCCCGACCCGGCCAGCCGGATCAGATGCTGCACCTCGACCCGCAGGTGCAGCCGGTCCTGCTGGCCGGCCGCGACCGCGAGCCGGCGTTCGCGCGCCCACTCCGGGGAGTTCTCGGTGGAGGTGTCGAGCCGCCGGTCGACGGTCATCGACCAGTTGGTGCGCCGGTAGTCCGCACCGGCCTGCAACCGCAGCAGGAACTGCTCCGCCCTGGTGATGACGCGCTCCTCGCGGATGCGCGGCACCGGCCCGTGGATCTCCAGGAACGGCATCCCGATGACGAAGTTCAGCGACCAGTCGGCGGCGAAGGTCACCAGCCCCGCGTCTGCCCACAGCGTGCCCTCACGCTGGTCGAGCAGGACCAGATCCTCCTGGGCCTGACCACCCGCGAAGGTCAGCGGGTCGCAGGGCAGCGAGGCCTCGTCCCCGAACACGAAGCTCTGCTCGACGCCCAGAAGACCGTTCTTCCAGTGCCACCGTGACCCGTCCCGCCGCAGCTCCATGTGCTCCGGGCAGCTCACCACGAGCTCGTGCAGGATCAGGATCAGGGCGTCCCAGGCCGCCGGGCGCATGTGCGGCAGCACCGTACACCGGCTCGGGTCCCGGGCCAGGATGCGGCTGCGCAGGGCGAGCTCCGGGCGGTAGTGCTCGTCCACGTCGATCACCCGGTCGCCCCAGCCGCCGGTGGCGGTCTCCGTGAACACCCGGGCGGGCTCGACGTTCGTGCTGTAACGGTAGACGTCCGCGGTGAGCGGGAAGGGGAAGCGGGCCAGGTTCACAGATCCAGTTCCAGTTCGTCGGAGAGCGCCCGGGACACGCAGGGCATCACCG
>JBDSTJ010000169.1:0-4967 GCA_039928335.1 Streptosporangiaceae bacterium
AGGTGCCGCGGCCGGCCGCCGGCTTCGGCCAGGAGCCGCCCGCGGTGTCCCGCTTCGGCGGTGAGGCACGGCGTCGCCCTGTCGTGTTCGACGAGGAGGACGACCTCGATGTGCCGGACTTTCTGAAGTAGTGGAGCGCGAAGCAGAGCTGGCGGGCAACCTCGGGGTTGTCCGCCGGCGTATTTCCGACGCATGCGCCGCGGCCGGCCGGGACCCGGCGGAGATCACCCTCGTGGCGGTCACCAAGACCTTCCCGGCGTCGGACGTGCGGATCCTGGCCGGGCTCGGCCTGACCCAGGTCGCGGAGAACCGGGACCAGGAGGCGGGCCCCAAGGCCGCCGAGTGCCGTGAGCTCGGACTCACCTGGCACTTCGTGGGCAGGCTGCAGACCAACAAGGTCAGGTCGGTCCTCAGGTACGCCCAGGTGGTCCAGTCGGTCGACCGGCCCAAGCTGGTGTCGGTCCTGTCCGCCGGGGCGGTGGCCCGGGGAGGCGACGTCACCTGCCTGGTGCAGGTGTCCCTGGACCCGGCCGAGGCCCTGGGCCGCGGCGGGGCCCGTGCCGAGGACGTCCTGTCGCTCGCCGCGGCGGTCGCGGAGGCTCCCGGGCTGGTGCTGGGCGGCGTCATGGGGGTTGCCCCGTTGGGGGAGGACGCCGGCCCGGCGTTCGCCGAGCTCGCTGAGATCGCGGCGGTGGTGCGGGGTGCCCATCCGTCCGCTGTGATGATCTCGGCGGGAATGAGCGGGGATCTGACCGAAGCGATCGCGTGTGGCGCAACACACGTGCGTATCGGTACGGCGTTGCTCGGAGGCAGGCCGACGATCGTCAGGTAATGTCCGCAGCGGGTAGCGGACGCCGCCCACACCTGGGCCGATAGGGGACGCCAGGTGGGCAAATCGACTTGAGGACCGTGACGGAGGGGCCCATGGCCAGCGCGATGCGCAAGATGGCGGTCTACCTCGGCCTCGTCGAGGACGACCGCTATGACGACTACGACGAGTACGACGTCTACGACGACGAGGCTTCGCGTACCGGGGAGGACGTCGCGACGGTGCGGAACGAGGCTCCGGGCGATCTTTCGGTTCCACCGCAGGAGCGCCGCGCCGTGGAGCCTGTAGTCTCCGATTTGGCACGTATCACTACGCTTCATCCTCGTACGTACAACGAGGCCAGGACCATCGGCGAGCACTTCCGTGAGGGTACCCCGGTGATCATGAATCTGACCGAGATGATGGACAGCGACGCCAAGCGTCTCGTCGATTTCGCGGCCGGGCTCGTGTTCGGCCTTCATGGCAGTATCGAGCGTGTGACCAACAAGGTTTTCCTGCTGTCCCCCGCCAATGTCGAGGTCACGGCCGAAGACAAGGCGAGGATGGCAGAACGTGGATTCTTCAACCAGAGCTGACCCCCACATGCGAGAGTGTCTGTGAATGTCGTTGGAGCCGTTCTGACCGTCGTCCTCTATATCTTTCTGTTGATCTTGATTGGCAGATTGATTCTGGACTATCTGAAGATGTACGCGGAGAGGACCTCAGGGCAGCGCTGGCAGCCCACCGGGGTCGTTCTCGTGTTCGCCGAACCCATCTGGACGGTGACCGAACCGATCCTGAAGCGGATGAGACGTATCTTCAAACCGTTGCGATTGGGTAACGTGTTGCTCGACCTGAGCTTCCCGGTGCTCTTCTTCGTGGTCATCATCATGATCAGGTTGGTGGGGGGATGAGCAACATGATCATCTTCGACCGGGGGCTCTGATCGGATACCGTCCTTCGGGACAGACTCCAAGCGCGCCAAGGAGACCAACATGCCGCTGACACCCGCGGATGTGCGGAACAAGCAGTTCAGCACGACCCGGCTTCGGCCGGGGTACGACGAGGAGGAGGTGGACGCCTTCCTCGACGAGGTCGAGGCGGAGCTGGACCGTCTGATTCAGGAGAACGAGGAACTCCGGGCCAAGCTGGCGGAGTGCCTGCGGGGCAAGGTGCCGGCCATGGCCGCGCCCACCATTGAGCCCAAGCAGGAGCTCGCCCCGGTGCACGAGATGCGCCAGGAGCAGCCCCAGATGCGGGAGCAGGAGCGCGAGCGGGAGCGGGAGCAGATCGGCCTGGGCCTGTCCCACGAGCCGCAGATCGCCCCTCGGCCCACCACCGAGGACAACATGGACACTGCGGCCCGGGTGCTCGCCCTGGCCCAGCAGACGGCCGACCAGGCCATCGCCGACGCCCGCCGGGAAGCCGACGAGACGCTCGGCCGCGCCCGCCGCGAGGCTGAGGAGATCCTCGGCAAGGCCCGCCGCCAGGCCGACCAGATCGTCAGCGAGGCCCGTTCGCGCGCCGAGCAGCTCGACCGGGACGCCCAGGAGCGGCACCGCCAGGTCATGGGCTCGCTCGTGCAGCAGCGCGAGGAGCTGGAGCGCAAGGTCGACGACCTGCGGGCGTTCGAGCGCGAGTACCGCAGCCGCCTCAAGGCCTACCTCGAGGGCCAGCTGCGCGAGCTCGACGTGAGCCAGGACGCCGGCAACTTCGGGAACCAGTCTGTGACCGGACCGCAGCCGGCCGTGCTCGCGCACGCCGACACGCGCGGCGGCCAGGCCGCGCCCGTGTCCCCCGGCCCGACCCCGTTCCCGCCCCCGGCCGAGCCCGCCCAGCAGCAGCACAGCGGCACCGGCGCGTTCCACGCGGTGGACGCCCCGCCGCACGAGCGCCGCTGACCCGATCGCCCTACCCCAGGCGATAGGGTGCTGAATCGGCCGTGACCTTGCTCATAGGGCGGGAAATGCGGTCGAGGACGTCGTGAGAGGGAGAGCTTTGTGATCATCCTGAGTGGCCTGCTCGTGGTCGGTGCGATCGCCCTGCTGGTGCTGGGCATCACCTCCGGCGAGCAGGGAGCCCTGGGACTGGACGGCCTGCAGCTGATCTACATTTCGATCGCTGTGAGCGTCGTCTCTGCCCTGTGCCTCGCCATCGGGGTGCTCATCAGGCGTAAGGAGCTGTTCGGCGGGGGAGCCCCCGCCCGGACCGCAGCCAAGGCCAAGGCCCCCGGCAGGGCGGCCCGGCAGGCGGCGAAGAAGGCCCCGGCCGGCGACAACGAGGCGGAGCAGGAGGAGGAGGCCGCCACCGCGGTCCTGCCGACCGGTTCCTTCCCGATGCCGGTCGCCGACGTTCCCGAGGACGCACTCGTCTACGTGGTTCAGGGTCGCAAGCGCTACCACCTCGAGTCCTGCCGGCAGCTCGCCGGCCGGGACACCGAGGAACTGACCTACGTCGAGGCGCGGGAAGAGGGCTTCAGCCCCTGCACCGCATGCCTGCCCGACACCGCGCTGGCGGCGCGCGCCACGGTGTCGGCAGGCAGCCCGGCGGAGGTCGACGACGAAGCGGCCGCGGAGACCGTCTCGGATGCCGCCCTGACCGAAGAGGCCCGGGTCTACCAGCCGCTGAGCTACGAGGCTCCCTCCTATGAGGCTCACTCGCCCTACGCGCCGTCGGAGCTCGACAAGCCGTTCAGCTACTCCTACGAGCCGGCTGAGCCGGTCGAGTCGGCCGAGGTCAGGCCGTCGTGGCGGGAGGAGTCCCCGGGGTCGGACCCCGAACCGCCGGAGACGCGGACCGACCTGACGCTGCAGGAGCTCACCGGTGCCTCGGAGCCCCCCACGGCGGAACTCGCCGCGGTGCCCGCCGAGCAGGAGGCAGCGGCCGTTCCCGAGGTCGTCGAGGAGCCCGAGGCCGAGCCCGAGCTTCCCCCGTCGGGAGACCCGGCGTTCTCCGCGCCGACCATCGAAGCCGTGCTCGCCGAGGCCGTGGAGGCCGAGAGCAGGCCCGAGCCGGTCGAGGACGAGGTCCAAGCGGACCCGGTCTCGGTGCCCGAGCAGTCACGTGAGCTGGACAACACCCCGCAGGAGCCCCTTGCCGGGCCCCTGGTACGGATCCTCAGCGGGACCAAGCGCTACCACCGCCCGGACTGCGCCCTGATCGAGGACATCGGCGACGAGATCGACGATCTGGAGTCGCTCGGCCGGGACGAGGCCAAGGCGCGCGGTTGCACGCCCTGCCTGGTCTGCCAGCCCGACAAGGAGCACGCGGTCTGAGGACGTCCGGACCGGCGCTCCTGCCGGGTGGTGAACTCCGAGGTCGAACACGGTCAGCAGCACCCGCCGTGCCGGTCGGCCTTCCGGTCACGACGTTCCTGCCGCTGCTGTGCACGGAGGGCCCGCTGCTGGTCCTTGAGCAGCTTGCGGGTGATTCCGATCCCACCGAACAGCACGAACCCGGTGATCCTGATCACCGGGGCGGAGGGGTCGAGGGTGTCGTTGCCGGGGCTCTCGACGCCGCCGAAGATGGCCGCCGTCGAGTTCTCCACCCGGACACCGGGCGGGATGGTGATCTCGACGCCGCCGAAGACGCAGGTGACGTTCACCACGACCTCGCGCTGGGACAGGACCGCCTCGCGGAAGTCCAGTTCGATCCCGCCGAAGACGCAGGTCACATTGGTGCGCGGCGCGGCGAGCCAGCGGCCCTTGCGGTCGGCTCCACCGAAGATCGCCACGATGCCGTCGGAATGGCGGGCCGGCGGCGGAAGCTCCTTGTGCAGGGAGATCCGGGGCGCGGACCCCGAGGTGGGCAGGTCCTCGGTCAGCACCTCCAGGTCGGAGTAGGTCTTGGCCGCATACAGCGAGTCGAGCCGCTCGCTGTGCTCCTCGGCTGAGAGCCGGCCCTCCGCGAGGGCGGTGCCGAGCAGGTCCGCGACCCGGTCACGGTCGGCGTCTGAGGCGCGCATGCCCGGAGTCCGCGCGGTTTCTGGGGTCTTTTCAAGGTCCACCGACTCAGTATCGCAAACGCGATAGATCGCGACTACCCCCTTCTGTCAGGAGAAGGAGGTAGTCGCGGCCGGTTCAGGCCTTCTGGAGCCAGAATCCGAAACCGAGTTCCTGGTCGCCGTACCGTGTGCCGGAGCCGGTCTCCTCGGTCATCG
>JBDSTJ010000170.1:0-3560 GCA_039928335.1 Streptosporangiaceae bacterium
GGCCGCGGTGGCCGGGGCGGCGCTGGTCGCCAGGGCGCACCTGGCCGTCGAGATGCGGGACTTCACGACCATGGTGCGCTGCGCGGAACAGGGCGTGGAGCTCTGCCGGGCCTCCAGCGAGCCGACCATGCTCGCCGCCGGGCTTGCCCTGCTGGCCCAGCACGACGCGCGGGGCGGCCGGTTCGCGGCGGCCGAGGCCAAGCTCGACGACGCGATGACACTGGCCAGAGCCGGCGACGACCGGTGGAACGAGGCGCTGATCTACTACATCAGGGGCTCGTGGTCGGCCGCGCAGAACCGGGGCCGCGAGGCCAGGCACCTGTTCGAGCAGGGCCTGGCCTGCATGCGGGCGATCGACCACCAGTGGGGCGCGTCCCGCGGCCTGATCCTGCTCGGCCTGCTGGCCCACTCGCGCGACGACCTGTACGCAGCCCGTGACCACTTCGCCCAGGCCCTGGGGCCGCTGCGCGACGTGGACGCCCGCCCCGAGATCGCCCGCTCGCTGGGCGGCGTCGGCCGGCTGGCCGCGGCGCTGGGCGACCTGCCGGCCGCCCGCGAGGCCCTCACGGAGAGCCTCACGATCAGTCGTTCGCTGGGGATCCGCATCGCGGTGGCGCGCGGCCTGGAAGCCTTCGCGGAACTGCACGCCATCGAGGGCGACTGGCAGCGGGCGGTACGCCTGGCGGGGGCCGCCGCAGCCCTGCGCGACGCCGTCGACCAGCCGGCCACCACCGGGGCCAGGCTGGAGAGGATGCTGGGGCCGATCCGCCGCCGGTTCAGCGAACCGGTCGTGGCCCAGCTCTGGGGCCGGGGCCGCGAGCTGACCCCCGACGCCGCGGTCGACCTGGCGCTGAGCCCGCCCGGCACCGGGACGGTGCCCGCGCCGCGGGTGCCGAGGCACGACACCGGCGGGCACGCCCTGCCGGTCACCCCGCCCAGCACGCTGACCACCCGGGAACGTGAGATCTCGCTGCTGATCGCGCGGGGCCTCAGCAACAAGGGCATCGCCGGCGAGCTGGTGATCAGCCCGGCCACCGTGGCCCGGCACGTCACCAACATCCTGACCAAGCTCGGTTTCGGTTCCCGGGCCCAGGTGGCGGCCTGGGCGGTGAAGAACGGCTACATCTGAGCGACAGCGCGTACGCGGATGTGTACACAGCTCGTAGCTGTCGGCCCGGCGTCGAATTACGACCCCGACCGAGAAGATCGGCGGATGTGCCGCCGGAGCCCCGTCCGTAGCGTCCCTCCTATGATCCCGAGCGGAATGGGCCCGGCCGCTCCGGTGCCCGAGGTGACCGTCACCCAGGCGGTCTTCGGCGAACGGCCGCGGGGGGGCCGGCCGGCACTGGCCGACGCGGCCTCCGGCCGTACGATCACCTACGCCGAGCTGACCTCGCTGGTCGGCTCGGCCGCGGCGGGCCTGCGCCGCGACGGCCTCGGCGAGGGCTCGGTCGTCGCGGTCCACCTGCCGGACACTCCCGAGGTGGCGGTCGCGCTGCACGCCGTGATGGCCGCCGGAGCGGCGGCCACCCCGGTCAGGCCGACCGGGACCGCCGAGGCGGTGCACCGGCAGCTCGTTCAGACCAGGGCCCGCGCCCTGATCACCTGGCCGGTGCTGCTGGACATCGCGCTGGCCGCGGTGCAGAACACCCGGGTGGAGCGGGTGTTCTGCTTCGGCGCGGAACCCGACGTGGAGCCGTTCTCCCGGCTGTTCAGCGGCCGGCTGGTGATGCCCAGGCCGCGCCTGGACCCGGCCAGGGACATCGCACTGATCCCCTACACCCGGGGTACGACGGGACGGCCCCGGCCGGTGTACCTGACCCACCGCAACCTCGTGGCGGGTCTCGGCCAGTTGGCCGGGATGTACGGGGAGTCCGACACGGTCCTGTCGGCGGTCCCGTTCACCGACGTGATCGGTCTGTCCGCGGTGCTCAACCCGGCGTTGCGGGCGGGCGCGGTGATCACGACCCGGGCCGGCGCTGGACGGCACGACCTGCTGCGGGCGCTGCAGGAGCGATCGGTGACCGTCGCACTGCTGACGCCGCATCTGGTGGAGGTGCTCGCCTTCGACCGGGAGGTCTCCCGCTACAACCTGCGGTCGCTGCGGTCGGTCATCTCGACCGGCGGTCCGCTGCGGCCCGAGGCGGCGCGGGCCTGCGCGCGCCGGCTGCGGTGCCCGGTCCGGCAGGCCTACGGGCTGGCCGAGGCCTCGGGCCTGACCCATGTGAACATCCGGGCCGCCGAGGAGGGCACGCCCGACTCGGTGGGCCGGGGCCTGCAGGGGGTGTCCTGGCGAATCGCCGACGGGCTGCCCGCCTACGAGGCGGGCGAACTGTGGCTCAACGGCCCGATGGTCGCGGGGCAGGAGTGGCTGCGCACCGGCGACGCCGCGTTCTCCGACGAGCACGGCCGCCTCTACATCATGGGCCGGATCGAGGCGGACTCGCCGGAGCCGGCGGCGGGCGCCGAGTCGGTGCTGGCCACCCACCCGGCGGTCCTGGAGGCCGTCGTGGTGCCGGTGCCCGACCCCGAACTCGGACTGGTGCCGCACGCGTTCGTGGTGGTCGTTTCGCCGGCCCCGGACCTGCTGTCGTTCGTCAACGCGCAAGTGCCCGCCTACCAGCGGGTTCACGCGGTCCACGTGGTCGGGGCGATCCCCCGGTCGGCGGACGGGCGGGTCGCGCGGCGCGCGCTCATCGAGGGGGCGCAGTGAGAACGTACATACGTGCCTACACGATTCGTATGATGTGGCCTGTCCGCCGACGGGGATACGGTCGGTGCATGGTCAACGGGGACGGCGACGTCGAAATCGAAGTCGCGGACGGGACGGTCACCCGGGCCGTCCTCGGCGGTCCGCCGGGAGCACGCCTGGTGGACGACGCGGCGAGCCTGACCCAGGCGGAGTTCGCCGCGGCGGTGCGGTCGGCGGGCGCAGGGCTGGCCTGCCGGGGGCTGCGGCGGGGCGACACCGGTGCGGTACTGGTGTCCGGTGCGGCGGACTTCGCGGTGGCCGTGCACGCGGTGGCCGCCACCGGGGCCGCGGCGCTGCCGCTGGCGGCCGCCCCGGCGGTCGACCTCGGCCGGACGCTGGCACGCTGGGAGGTCCGGGTGCTGATCGCGGCCCCGGCGCTGGCCGGCCTGGCGGTCGCGGCTGTGGAGTACTCCTCGGTACGGCAGGTCATCACGTTCGGATCGGTGCCGGGAACGACGGCGTTCGCCGACCTGAGCACGACGATCCCGCAGCGGCGCAACCCCGCTCCGGTGGATCCGCTCAACGATCTTGCCCTGTGTTGCGGGGAGGAGCGCTTCACCCATGCCAGGTGGCTCGACCACCTGGGCACGCTGCCCGAGCTCGAGGCGTCGGACGTGGTGGTGGCCGTCGCCGCGGACTGCTCGCCCGTCACCTGGATCGGACTGATCGACATGGCGGTGACCAGGGGTGCGACCTTTGTCGCTGTGGCTTCGCCGGATGAGCTGCCCGCGGCGATGCAACAGCACGGCGGGACCGTCGCGGTCCTGGCCGACGGCCCGCAGCCGGGGGCGCCGTGGAGGGTCGGGGG
>JBDSTJ010000171.1:0-4756 GCA_039928335.1 Streptosporangiaceae bacterium
GCCGCGTTGTTGACGAGGATGTCGAGGCGGCCGAACGTCGCGGCGGCCTCGTCCACGGCCGCGACGACCGCGACCGCGTCGGCGCTGTCGGCCTGGATCGCCAGGGCCCGGCCGCCGAGCCCTTTGATCTTCTCGGCCACCGCGGCGGCCTGCTCGGTGTTGTGCTCGTAGGTCAGGGCGACGTCCGCACCACCTTCGCCAAAACGCAGCGCGACCGCAGCTCCGATTCCTCTGCTGCCGCCGGTGACCAGTACTGCTTTGCCCTCGAATTCCTTCATGACGCCCAGAATGCTCGGTTGAGCCCCCCGCGCGCTGGCGGCATTCGGACGTGCAGTTGAGCTCATCATGAGGCGCAGCATGCTATACCGGGAGTAATCAAAGGGGTATCGTGCACGAGCTCAACGTTGGAATCGTGGCGCATTCGCGCAAAGAGAACGAGCACCGGCTGCCGATCCATCCGGCTCACTTCGAGCGGATCGACGCCGATCTCCGCGGCCGCATCCACCTGGAGCGGGGCTACGGAGACCACTTCGGCGTCCCCGACGAGCAGCTCGCCCCGTTCGTCGCCGGGTTCCTCCCGCGCGAGGACCTGGTCGCCGAATGCGATGTCGTCCTGCTGGCCAAGCCGCTGCTCGAGGACATCGCAGAACTCCGTGAAGGCCAGGTCCTGTGGGGCTGGCCGCACTGCGTCCAGGATGCGAAGGTCACCCAGACCGCCATCGACCGGCGGCTGACGCTCATCGCCTTCGAGGCGATGAACCACTGGCACAGCGACGGCTCCTTCAACCTGCACGTGTTCCACAAGAACAACGAGCTCGCCGGCTACTCCTCGGTCCTGCACGCGATGCAGCTGCGCGGCTCGACCGGCGACTACGGCCGCCGCCTGCGCGCCGTCGTGATCGGCTTCGGCGCGACCGCCCGTGGCGCGGTCACCGCGCTGAGCGCCCTGGGTGTGCACGACGTCGACGTCCTCACCGCACGCGACGTCACCGCCGTCAGCTCGCCGATTCACTCCGCCCGGATGGTCCAGTTCGACCACGACGAGGCTGAGGACAACCGGGACCCGCGCCGCAGCCATGTCAACACCGAGGACGGCCGGTTGCCGCTCGCGGAGTTCCTCATCGGGCACGATGTGATCGTCAACTGTGTGCTGCAGGACACCGCCGCCCCGCTGACCTTCCTGATCGACGAGGACCTGGACACTCTCGCCCCCGGCACCCTCATCGTCGACGTCTCCTGCGACGAGGGCATGGGTTTCAGCTGGGCCAGGCCCACCACGTTCACCGAGCCGATGTTCACCGTCGGCGACAACGTGCACTACTACGGCGTCGACCACAGCCCGTCCTACCTGTGGAACGCCGCGACCTGGGAGAACAGCGAAGCGCTGATCCCCTACCTCCGCTCGGTCCTCGACGGCCCGGCCGGCTGGGATGCCGACTGCACCATCCGCCGCGCCATCGAGATCCGCGAGGGCGTCATCCAGAACCCCGCCATCCTCGCTTTCCAGCACCGCTCACCGGGCTACCCCCACCAACCCCAGGAGTAGCCCCGCCTCCGGGCCGGGAACGGATCCTTCGGCTCACCGGTCGGTGAGCTCCCGCTGCCAGACCGCGCTCTCGAAGTAGTGGTTGTCGAACCGCTCGGAGCTGTCGCGGATCTCCTGGACCGAGGCCTCGCCCCGGTAGACCCGCTCCAGCAGCCGGTAGTAGTCGAACCGCTCCATCCCCGGCGTGAACACCACGAGCAGCTCTGCCGCCGAACCCGCAGCCGGCGCGAAAGCATGCGGCACGGTCGGCGGAACGGTCAGGAAGTCGCCCTCGCCGAGCCGGACGATCCGGTCGTCGACCAGGATCCGCATCGACCCGCTGAGCACGAAGAACATCTCGGTGGCCCGGGTGTGGAAGTGGGCCGGAGCCCCGGGCGATCCTGGCTGGAAGGTCGCCCGGTTCGCCGTCAGCGCCCCACCGGTCGCCCCTGAGTCGGCCAACAACGTGATCAGGCTCGTGGGCCCGTCAGCAAGGGCCTCAGCCTGATCCGCCCGGACAAGAACGCTCATGATCACTCCTGGTCTGGTAGTCGCCGCCGGGCGATTCCCCGACGACAACGACGAACCTAGGCCACCAGAAGACCCATCCCATGGTTCCCATGGTGCATTCCACCCCAGAAACCCTGGGTCAGTTCCGACGACTGCGCCGCCGCGGCCACTGGTCGGCTGGGACGTCCGGTCCGGCTGCGGGGAGCATGACAGACTGCCTACGCCATGACCTCTCCGTCCCCTTACCGCTCCGCGCGGGCCGCGATCTTCGCCGCCGTGTGCGTCGGTCTGACGTCGGTGGGGCACTGGACCGCTTCGGGCGAGCCACTGGCTCCCGCCGCAGTGGGCGGAGGGCTCCTCGGCGTGTGGCTCGTGGCGTTCGCGCTGGCCGGGCATGAGCGGTCACTGCCGACGATCCTCATCGGGCTGCTGGGCGGACAGTTCACCCTGCACACCCTGTTCACCACCGGGCATCTGCACCACCACGGCGGTGCCCCGCCGCCGATCACCGCCTCGGACGGCACCGGTACGGCGATGGTCGCCGCGCACCTGCTGGCCGGGACGGTGTCGGCGTGGTGGCTGTGGCGCGGTGACCGGGCCGCCTGGCGGCTGGCGCGGCTGACGGCGGCCACTCTGCTGCGCCCGTTCCGGGCAGCCCCGAAGTCGCCGTTGCCGCCGGTTCGCGCCGTGATGAGGCCTCAGATCGCGTCTGCGGCGGTGCCGCGCACCGCTCTGCTCCGCCACGTTCTGGTTCTGCGGGGGCCGCCCGCCCCCACCTGGGCGCTCTGAGTCGCCCCTGAGTTCCGCCCGCACCGTGCGGGCGTCCGAGTACGTCCCGTGGGGACTCCTTCTCTTGCGGTGCGGCCTGCCCGCGCCCTCGGAACCAGAAAGGCCTTTGTGCCATGCCCAGCCTTCGCATCACCGCCCTCACCGCCGCCACCGCCGTCCTGGCCGTAGCTCCACTGGCGTTGACCGCCTGCGGCGGTGACGCCGTTTCGCCGACCGCCACGCCGGGCAGCGCCGCGGTTTCCACGCCCGCCTCCGCGCTGACGATCGACGACGCGTGGGTGAAGACCGCCGACAAGGGCATGTCGGCGGCGTTCGGCACCCTGGTCAACCACACCGGCACCGAGATCAACATCGTGTCCGGGACCACCCCCAGTTCGCCGATGGTGGAGCTGCACGAGGTCGTCGGCATGAGCGGCGATATGAAAATGCAGCCGGTCCGGGGCGGGTTCACCGTTCCGGCCGGTGGGAGGCTGGAGCTCAGGCCGGGCGGCTTCCACCTCATGCTCATGGACGTCAGGACACCGATCAAGCCCGGTGACCAGGTCGCCTTCACCCTGACCCTGAAGGACGGAAACAAGATCGGCTTTACCGCGCTGGGGAAGGCGTTCAACGGCGGCAACGAGAACTACAAACCCGGTGACATGTCCTCCTCGCCGAGCGCGTCGGCGTCCCCGAGCATGTCCGGCATGTGATGGGCCGGGACCTCACCCGGCGGTCCCTGTTCGCGAGCGGAGCGGTGGCGGCGGTGGCCGCCACCGTCTCCTGCCGCGCGGACGGGTCCGCCGCCTCCGCGCCCACGACCCCGCCGAACCTGACCGTCGAGCCGTTCCACGGTGCCCACCAGGCGGGAATCGTGACGCACCCGCAGGTCCATGCGGTGTTCGTCGCGTTCGACCTGCGGGCCGCCACCGACCGCGCCGCGCTCGGCAGGCTGCTGCGGTTGCTCACCGACGACGCCCGCCGCCTCACCGAGGGACGTGCGGGTCTGGCCGACGCCCAGCCCGAACTGGCCGGTCTGCCCGCCAGGCTGACCATGACGTTCGGGTTCGGGCCCGGCCTGTTCACCCAGGCCGGGCTGGAGCGCCCACGACCCCTGACCGACCTGCCCGCCTTCAAGATCGACCGGCTGGAGGACCGGTGGAGCGGCGGCGACCTGCTCGTCCAGCTCTGCGCCGACGACGCCGTCACCCTCGCGCACGCACTCCGGCTGATCGTCAAGGACGCCCGCGACTTCGCGACCGTCCGCTGGACCCAGCGCGGCTTCCGCCGCAACCAGCCCGACGGCCAGACCCAGCGCAACCTCATGGGGCAGCTCGACGGCACCGTCCAGCCCGCCGACCTCGACACGTCGGTGTGGATCAACGGTGGGCCCGACTGGCTGCGGGGCGGCACCCTGATGGTGCTGCGCCGGATCCGGATGAACCTGGAGAAGTGGGATTCGGCCGACGATGGGGCCAAGGCCTTCGCGATGGGCCGCGACATCAGGACCGGCGCACCCCTGACCGGCAAGGCCGAACACGACGAGCCCGACCTGGAGGCCAACGGCCGGCTGGGCTTCCCGGTCATCTCCGAGGTCGCCCACATCCGCCTCGCCAGGGCGGACGACCCGGCCCTGCGGATGCTGCGCCGCGGCTACAACTACGACGAGACCATCAGCACGAGGGGCGTCACCGACTCAGGCCTGCTGTTCGCCTCCTACCAGGCCGATCTGGCCCGCCAGTTCACCCCGGTCCAGAAACGCCTGGCGGGCTCCGACCTGCTCAACCTGTGGACCACCCCGATCGGCTCGGCCGTCTTCGCCCTCCCACCCGGCTGCGGCCCCGACGGCTGGATCGGCGAGTCTCTCCTGGCGTGACTTTCCAGACCAGCCGAACAGGTGTTCACCACCTGAGTCCGGCGGCCACCGGCAGATGGTCGCTGCCGGTGGCCGCC
>JBDSTJ010000172.1:0-5917 GCA_039928335.1 Streptosporangiaceae bacterium
GGCGTCGTGCAGGGCGAGGTCCTGCACGACGAGGTCCTGCACGACGAGGTCCTGCACCAGGACGACTGAGTCGGACCACGGAGAGCCCGGGAACCGTCGGTTCCCGGGCTCTCCGTGGGTGCTTCCCCCGGCCTAAGCGGACTTGCGCCGCCCCGACCGGAGGATCGCCAGCCTTTCGGCCAGCACCTCCTCGAGATCCTCGAGGCTGCGACGCTCCAGGAGCATGTCCCAGTGCGTGCGTGGCGGCTTACCCTTCTTGAGGGTCGGCTCCTCGCCGTCCATCAACAGGGCCGGACTGCCACAGCTGCGGCAGTCCCAGTTCATGGGGACCTCCACCTCGGCGGCGAGCGTCACCGTGAACTGGTGGCCCTTCGGGCATGTGTAGTCCACCTCCTGGCGGGGGGCCAGATCGGTGTTTCGGTCGTTCTCGTAGCTCGTAGCTCCGAGCCTGGTGCCACGAAGTGCGCGCTCTGCCATCGTCAACTGCCTCCCAGACGGCTTGCGGTCTTGTCACTGACCAACGCTGGTAACCGTGACAAGATTCCCCGAAGTCACGGCGTTCAACCCTGCGTTCACCCTGGGTGGCCAGCTACGGTAATCCCGACATTATCCGGTCCTGACTCCGCTGCGTGAGCGGCTCAGCTCCCTGCCCCGCACCCTTCGGAGAGGTGCATGCCCGGGCGGGCTACAGCGCGGTGCGCCTGCGCCCCGGGGACTCCACCGGGCTGACGGCCGTCGGGGTGACGGCCGTCGGGGTGACGGCCTGGCGCAGCAGCAGCGACAGGGCCACCGACAGGGCGGTCACCGCCGCACCCTGCTGGTTCGCCGTCAGGTCGAACCCGAACGCGCCGACGGCCACCAGGACCGTGCCGACCGCGCCCGTGATCACGGACACGACGACCGGGCGGGTGTAGATCGCGGTCCACACGGTGAGGGCGGCGGTCGAGATGACGGTGATCGCGCCGACCTGGTCGCCGTTCAGCGGCAGGCCGAACGACACGACCAGGGCGACGGCGCTGTTGAGTGCGTACAGGATGACTGCCGGTTCGTCACCAAAGATCTTCATGGCCTCTCCTTGGGGGGCGCCTCGCCATGGCGGCGCGGGCGGGGTGGGGGTGGCGTCGAACT
The DNA here is from genome assembly GCA_039928335.1 of Streptosporangiaceae bacterium. GTDB lineage: Bacteria > Actinomycetota > Actinomycetes > Streptosporangiales > Streptosporangiaceae > Actinocorallia. The sequence continues at coordinate 1,129 of JBDSTJ010000172.1, forward strand.
GCGCGAGGGTCGCTGCCACAAGGTGGTCAGGTCGGGGTGAGCCGGTCGATCGGTCAGGAGACCCGCAGCAGGGCGGCCCAGGTCGGCCCGTCCACGACCCCGGTGGGAGTGAGCTTGGCCCAGGTCTGGACGTCCTTCACTGCGGTCCGGGTGGCCGTGCCGAACGCGCCGTCGACCTTGATCTCGGGGTGGGATCGGGCGATCAGGAGTCCCTGCACGGACTGGACGTGCTCGCCGGTGGCGTGGAGTTTGACGACGGGCAGTGCTTTCACGATGTCCTCCGTACGGGTGGGAGGGGCCAGCCTGCGGGCCACCTCGGGGATGATGATCGTCTTGAGCTGCTTCACGCGGGCCGAGCCGGGGCAGTCGTGCGACGACTTGTTCCACACGCCGAACTGGGCGTGATAGCCGAAGCCCTTCTCGCCGGGTCTGGTCACGAGGCGGGCCGGGTTGCCGGTCTGCCGGCACCACCACACGCCGATCTTGATCAGCGCCTCGCGCTGCTTGAGGGTCCAGGGCACGTTGTCCTTCGCGCCGTCGGAGGTCTCGATGCTGGTGGCGTAGGCGTTCCCGGCGTACTGGGCGTCGGCCTCGTGCGCCAGGTCCTGCCACTGCCACACGACCCCGTCGAGGTCGCCCTTGTCCCACGAGCCGCCGACCCCGAAGTGGGACTCGGTTCCGTCGTACCCGCCGGACCGGAACATCGAGTCCGTTCCGGCCAGGTACCCGGACATGGTGTGGAAGATCAGCACGCGGGGGATGCCGATGGCCGGTTCGGTCTGCTTGCCGAGCGGCTTCTTGGCCGCGCCGGGATACCAGATTTGCATGGGGCTCCCTCAGTTGGCGACGGCGGTGATCAGGGCGAGGACCTGGATGGTCTTCCTGCTGTAGTCACCTACGTGTTTGCATGTCACGCAATAAGCATTGCACATCCCGCAATGCAAGTCAAGCAATGCTCACGGGGCGAGTGGATTTCGCACATGTGCAGCTAGACGCGTTGCCGCTCCTTGCATGACGTGCAATCCTCAGTCCATGTCGAACAAGCACGAACGCCAGGCGGCGGCGGGCAGGTGGCTGCGCGAGGCCCGCGAGCGGCACGGCTTCGCCACCGCGGCCGCCCTCGCGACCCGCCTGGGGGTGAGCACCTCCCTGGTGTCCCGGCTGGAGACGGGGGACAGCGCCGCGACGGACGAGCGCGCCGAGCAGATCGCGGACGCTCTCGATCTGGACCTCGTCGAGGTGCGCCGAGGACTCGGCCTCTGGGCACCGGAGGAGACCGGGGAGCGCGGGCCGACGACCGCGATCATTCGCGGCGAGCGAGTCGAGATCACCGACACCGGACTTCTCGCCCGGGTCCAGGAGCTGGTCCGGCGAGGGAAGCTCCGCCAGCTCGACTACGCGCTGAAAGCCATCGAAGAGGACGACCAGCGCGACACCGGGTGACGGCCCGCTCGCACGATCGTCTTGGTCGGGTCTCGCATGCGAACGTCGTGGATGTCTGAGTACGCGCCCGCCTTGGCTGTAATGTGCGCTCTGACCTGCGAAAAATCTCAATCGTGTCTCGTGATTTCAAATGGTGGTAACACGATCACATCACCAGTGAGCTCTGGGGTGTGGGCCCTATCGGCGCGGCGCATAATTCATGGACAACCAATTCGGCGGGGCGAGTGCCGATGAACATCTGATTGCGCACAGGGAAGGGGGCTCGGAAAAAGATCTCGGCGACGAAGCCCCCTCCCCGCCATTTTTTTAGACTAGGGGTCGCATGTCCTCCCACTCCCAAGATCAAGAACCGTTCGTCACAGGACCGCGACGCGTCGTCGTACCGCCCCAGCCACTCACCACCACCAGGGCAACCCTCAGATCGAGGCGCACCACCGCCACGGTGACGGGCTCGTTCCTGTTTCTGGTCGGCCTCGTCGTCGCCATCCTCTCCTTCCCGAACACCGACCTCCAGGACGCCTACCTCGCGGGCCTGGCCACCCTGCTCGCCGCTGTGATCGTGTTGACCGGTGCCGCGATCATCGACAGCAACCTGACCATCGCGGGCCGGATCGACGACTTTGACGCCCAGTTCAGGGCAGCCGAGGGCCGCATGGCCGGCAGGGTCGAGCACCTCGGCGAGCAGGAGCAGCGACTCCTGTGGGAGATGCAGGGGATCGGCGACGCCCTGAACCCCGACGACGAGCTCAAACGCCGCCGCCACTGAGCCAACGGGGTGGCCGCGAACCCGTCGCACCGCAGCGGCGGGCCCTGTACGCCTCAGATCCGGTCCCCGAACGACACCGCCTGGGGGACTCCAGGGCGCGCTCGTCGGCGGCCGACGTCCCGTACCTGTCCAGCATGCAGTTGCTGCGCCACCCGAAAACTCCGCTTCATGTCCTGATCGTTCATCCCCGCCGACCTCGGTGCGCAGGTCAGAAGGAGATTGCGCGTCTCCACCATGGCATCCGGGAACCGGATACTGTGCCAGGATTCCTGGTCGGTCGCGGGTGTCATCGATCAGAGCGGGTGACCGATGGTTGCCAGAGGTCACGTTCGGTCATGACGTCGCGGAGCATCTCGAGCTCGTCGGTCATGATCCCGTCGACCCCGGCGTCGAGCAGCCGGTGCATGACGACGGGATCGTTGACCGTCCAGGCGTGCACGACCAGTCCCAGCGCGTGGGCCTGCTGGACGAACGAGGCGGTGGCGAACGGCACCGGGCCGAGGTTGTAGGGGACCTGGGCGCAGGCCACCCCGGACGCCGCGGCCTGGGCGAGCCGCTCGAACCTCCCGCCGAAGCGGACGGCGGCGACGCCGCGCGGTCCCAGGGCGGTGCAGACCGGTTCCCTGGTGAACAGCGGGCTGCGGGCGCGCAGGTGGGCGAGCCGGCGGGTGGAGAAGGAGGTGATGCAGACCCGGTCCCAGGCCCGGGTCCGGTGCAGGACCCGGATGAGCGGGGCGATCGCGGGCTCGTCCTTGATGTCGATGTTGAACCGGATCCGCGGAAAGCTCCCGAGCACGTCCTCCAGGAGCGGGATCGGTTCGGTGCCGCCGATCCTGGCCCGGGCGACCTCCCGGTAGGGGAGTCGGGCGATCCGGCCCCTGCGGTCGGTCACACGGCCGAGCACGGGGTCGTGGAAGACCATGAGCCGACCGTCGACGGTCGCCTGCACGTCGGTCTCGATATAGCCGTAGCCAAGCCCGACGGCCCGCTGGAAGGCGGTCATCGAGTTCTCGGGAGCGCCGTGGGCGCCGCCACGGTGGGCGAAGGCGATCGGTCCGGGGTGGTCCAGGAAGGAATACCGCACCTGTCTGATTATGCCCCAGGTGTGACCTTACTATGTACAGGCCCAGCTCGGTCTTGATCCGAAGCGGGCGTCTGGTTCACAGTGGGTCACCGTGGGCCCGGGCGTTCAGTGAGATCAAAGGAGACCTACCGTGGATCGTTTCACCGGCAAGACCGTCCTGGTGACCGGAGCCGCTTCGGGGATCGGTCGCGCCACCGCCGCCCGCCTGCTCGAGGAGGGGGCGACGGTCGTCGGCGCGGACCTGGCCAAGGAGGAGGATCCGCTCTCGGGGGCGTATGAGTTCCGGCAGGTCGACGTGACCGACGAGGCCGCGGTGGCCGAGGCCGTCCGGGTCGACGGCCGGCTCGACGGGGTCATGCACGCGGCCGGGATCGCCGGCGGAGGCCCCGCGCACCTGCTGACGACCGCCCAGTGGAACAAGGTCATCAACGTGAACCTCGGCGGCACGTTCCTGGTCGTCCGCGAGGCGGTCAAGGTCATGCTCGAGCAGGAGCGGGTCGACGGCGTGCGCGGGTCAATCGTGACGGTCGCGAGCATCGAGGGCCTGGAGGGCACCGCGGGCGGCAGTTGCTACAACGCGGCCAAGGGCGGGGTGGTGTTGTTCACCAAGAGCGCAGCCCTGGACTACGGCCCGAGCGGCATCCGGATCAACGCGGTCTGTCCCGGTTTCGTGGAGACGCCGATGACCATGAACGTGTTCGCGATGCCCGGGATGGAGCCGATGTATGAGGACTTCATCAGGAGCCACGCGTTGCGGCGCGGTGGGCGTCCCGAGGAGATCGCCGCGGCCGCGGCCTTCCTGCTCTCGAACGACGCCTCGTTCGTGTCGGGGCTGGCCATGGCCGTGGACGGCGGCTACACCGCGGGCCGCGACCATGGCGTGACGAAGATGCTAGGCCTCGGCTGAGGCGGAGGACGGGTCTGCGGCCCATTCGCGGCCCCGGATCTCGGCGAGGGCCACGGCGGCGGCCACGGCGACGTTGAGGGAGCCGACCTTGCCGATCTGCGGGATGTAGACGACGGTGTCGCAGGCCTGGAGGAGGGCGGGGGAGCAGCCATGGTCTTCGCCGCCGATGGCCAGGCAGATGTCGTCGGCGAGCTCGGCCTGGTAGATGGGCTGGCCGTCGGTGGTGAGTTCGAGGGCCACGACCGTGAATCCGGCGGCCTTGGCGGCCTTGACGGCATTCAGGGAGGTGCCGGCGTGCTCCCACTTGACCAGGCGTTCGGTCCCCAGGGCGGTCTTGCCGACGTTGGGGTGGGTCAGGGGGGTGGCGTTGCCCGACAGCCACAGCTGCTCGACGCCGAAAACCGCGGCGGAGCGGGCGATGGATCCGATGTTGAAGGGCTGGGTGACGGACTCGACGATGAGCCCGACCCGGCCCTTGGTGCCGCGCCGCCAGGTCCGGTTGAGGCGCTTGACGTCGGTGCCACGCAGCTGCTTGCGCTCGGTCATGCGTTCTCCTCGGGTCGGGCGTGTGCTTGCAGGATGCGGTAGT
>JBDSTJ010000173.1:0-10320 GCA_039928335.1 Streptosporangiaceae bacterium
GGGATGCTCTCGTTGATGACCTCGAACAGCGGCTCGAGGTCCTCGCTGTCGGGCATCCCGCCGTTCTCGGGCTTGTTCCGGGAGGCCCGGCCGGCCCGCGAGGACGCATAGATGATCGGGAACTCGATCTGCTCGTCGGTGGCGTCGAGGTCCATGAAGAGGGCGTAGACCTCGTCGGTGACCTCGTCGATCCGCGCGTCCGGCCGGTCCACCTTGTTGATCACAAGAATGACGGGGAGCTTGGCCGCGAAGGCCTTGCGGAGCACGAACCGGGTCTGCGGGAGCGGGCCCTCGGAGGCGTCCACCAGCAAAATGACGCCGTCGACCATGGACAGGCCGCGCTCGACCTCACCGCCGAAGTCGGCGTGGCCGGGGGTGTCGATGATGTTGAGGGTCATCCCGTTGTGCTTGACCGAGGTGTTCTTGGCCAGGATGGTGATGCCCTTTTCGCGCTCCAGGTCGTTGGAGTCCATGACCCGGTCGTCCACCGACTGGTTCGCGCGGAAGGCGCCTGACTGCCACAGCATGGCGTCGACGAGCGTGGTCTTTCCGTGGTCGACGTGGGCGACGATGGCTACGTTTCGCAGATCGTCGCGGGTGGAGATGGGCATGAAGGCTCGCTCAGGTTCGTGGTGTGGGATCGCCGCGGATCCTGGCGGCTGGGCCAATTCTACGGTGTCCAGGGCCTTACCCCTGACCTCCCCCGAATTTTTGACGGTCATTTGGCATATTTCACACGTGTTCGTACTGTCTGCCGCTATTCGACCGACCAGGGGGTCACCGCAAGCCATCCGCTACTGAGAGTAACGCGACAAGGCTCCAGATACGGCCTCAACCACTGGCAAATCGCCCGGCAGCCAGGCCACGTCGTACAACTCTTCGTGCGACAGCCATCGGAGCGCCAGATGCTCGAGGGCCTGCGGCTCGCCGGAGATCAGCTCCGCCGCCCAGACCCGCAGCACGCCGTGTTCGCCGAGCGGCCAGTCCCCGCCGATCCGCTCCAGCAGCCTGACCGTCACTCCGAGTTCCTCCACGCACTCCCGGATCAGCGCCGCCTCGTCCGACTCACCCGGGTCGACCTTGCCGCCCGGCAGCTCCCAACCGCCCCGGAGGGCGGCCGGCTCCGCCCGCTGCGCCGCCAGCAGCCGGCCGTCCGCCACGATCGCCGCACCCACCACCACCGTCATCACGCACCCCCTTCTCGGTATGGGAACTCGGTAGTGGACGGACCGGTAACCCGCCCGGATCAGTGGCATACGCCACACCCGGTGAAAGCGGTCAGCCGGCGAGGAAGGAGGGGGCTGCGCAGCACTTCTTGTACTTGGCACCGGAGCCGCACCAGCAGGTGTCGTTGCGGCCGGGGGGCCAGGCGATCTGACCGTCGGGGCCGTCGATGCGAGCGTTGAGGTCGGCGCGCATGCCCAGTTCGATCTCGCGTTTGCCGGTGCCGGGGTAGCTGAAGCGGGTGTGCCGGGGGCCTTCGGCCTCCTCCGTCCGGGAGGTGAACCGGTTGTTCTCCAGGTAGAGCTCCACCTGCCGGTCGAGTTTCGGGTCGGCGAAGGCCGAGCCGGCGATCCGCTTGCGGTGGCCGTTGATGCCCTGGACCAGGTCGGGGTCCCAGTGCAGTTCGAGGCCGGTCCTGAGATCCTCCGACAGCCATGCGACGGCGAGCGCGGGGTCGCCGAGATTGTCCGCCATGACCAGGGTGTTCATCAGGGCGTGCCACAGGTCACGGTCCTGCGGGGCTGCGGTCTCGTGGTCGGCACGGAGGTCGAGGAGCAACGCCCGGGAGGTGTCGAGGTCACCGTTGAGGGCGTGGAGCTGCGCGATCGAGCCGAGCTCCTCGGCGCGCAGGGCCTCGGCGTCCACCTCGATGAGCCGGTAGGTGGCGGCGATGGCCTCGGGGAAGCGCTCCAGCTCGGTCAGCTGCTCGATCAGCTCGTCGAGATAGTCGGCGAACGCCTCGTCCGCCTCGGCACGCGGGTCGCCGAGCACCGATTCGAGCAGGTCGACGACCGCCGGACGCCCGCCCTCCTCGAAGGTCTTCTCGAGGAGATCGTCGAGGTCGAGGGGCTTGAACAGCGCGTCGGGCAGCATGCCTCCATCCTGCCGTACTCCCGGCACCGCGAACCCACAGGTGCGTGGCCCGGTGAACCCTCTGCACCGAACCCCCGGCCCAGGCGACTACTTTCCGCTATCGTGTCGTCACATGGCCGCAGAACGTCCCCTTTCTGCAAGGCCCGGCATGTGGCGGGTCCCCGGATACAGCGAGCTCAAGGAACTGGGCGCCGGTGTGCGGGGAAGGGCGGTCGTCGTCCGGCACGACCACTCGGGCAGGCCGTACGTCATCAGGTATGTGACCGCCCACGATCCCGCGGCACAGCGGCGCTTCCAGGCCGAGTCCGCGCTGCTCCAACACATCACCAGCCGTTATGTCGCGCGCTGGCACGGGCATCTCGACCAGGGGCCGCACTCCGCGATCCTGATGGAGGCAGTCAACGGCGTCTCCCTCAGGGAGATCCTCGCCCGGCAGGTGTCCCTGTCGCCCGAATCGTCGCTGCTGGTACTGAAGGGTGCGCTGCTGGGCCTGGCTTCCGCGCACCTGCACGGCGTGGTGCACCGCGGCTGCAGGCCGGCGAACATCGTCGTGCGCGGGGACGGCCTGGCCAAACTCATCGACTTCGGCATCGCCACCCTGGTAGGCCCGGACGGCCCGGCCTACCAGGCGCCCGAGCAGTGGACGCGTGAGGCCGCCGGACCCGCCACGGACCTGTACGCGGCCACCTGCATGTTCTACGAGTGCCTCATCGGCAGGCCGCCCTTCGCCGGAACCGCCAAGGCCCACCGGTCCGCGCCCCGCCCCCTCCACGACGTTCCCGACGAACTGCGCGGCATCGTCTCCGCCGGGCTCGCCAGGTCGATGGACGACAGGCCGCCAAGCGCCGCGACCTTCGTGGCCGAACTCGACGTCGTCGCCGAGGCCACCTACGGCCCGCGCTGGGAGGAGGTCGGCCGCAAGCTGCTCGGCGGCACGGCCGGCAGCCTGACCGGGCTGTTCACCCTCGACAAGGGCCCCCCGAAGCGCCACGGCCACCGCGGGCTCCGGTAGGTCAGCCCTGCAGTTGCTTCTGCACGTCGGGCCTGGCCAGCGGCCGGGTCACGCCCACCCAGTCCGGGCGGGTGTCGTAGCGGAACACACCGACGCCCGGCACGCACAGCGTGCACCGCGCGACGATCATCTTGCCGCCGCCGATGGCCATGCCGACGTGCCCGGGATGACCCGGGCCGGTGTTCGGTCCGGTGTCGAAGAAGACCAGGTCGCCCGGCTGCTCCTGACCCTTCTCGATCTTGACTCCGAACGGCCACTGGTCGAACGTCACCCGGGGGATGGTGATCCCGACGGCCTTGTAGGCGGCCTGGACCAGGCTGGAGCAGTCCCAGGCGTCCGGTCCGGTCGCCCCGAAGATGTAGGGCTTGCCGCGCTGGGCGAGGGCGAAGTCGATGATCCGGCTGACCACCTCGCTGGCGTTGGCGGGCAGGCCGGCGGTGTCCGAGCAGAGCGCGGCGTTGGCATCGATGATCTTGAAGTCGCCGGCGCCGTACTTCGCCGCCCACGACAGGACCAGGTCGACGTAGTCCCACGAGTGGTTGTAGCGGAAGATCGCACCGCGCATCTTCTCCGGCGCGTGGTTGCTCTTGAGGTAGGCCGCGGCGGAGGGGATCGCGTCGGCCGGGTCGTACCGGTCCTTCTTCCCGTCCTTGTTGCCGTCCACGGCGAACGCCTTGAAGGTCGCCTCGAGGAACTGCATCGGGCCGCCCGCACCCGCGTAGTTCTCGCCGGAGGCCACCCCGGGCAGCTCGGCCGTCCCGTGCGAGGTCTCGACCTTGCCGATCCCCGCCAGGACGTTCCAGGGGATGCCCGAGTCGACGCCGGCCTTCTTGTACAGCGCCAGGTAGTTCACCGGGATGGACCTGGCGTCGGCCGCCTCACCGGGTTGCGTCGAGGCCTTGGAGCCGTCGGCGCACTCGCCGGATCCGCCGCCTCCGCCGCCCCCGAAGAGGAACTGCGAGGCGCCGAAGAAGGTGGGGATGACCAGGAGAACGAAGAACATGACCGCACCGGTGGAGAGGGCTCCGACGATGAGCAGCTGCCGTCTCACGGATCTCCCGCCTGCCCCACGTCGGCCGGCTCGAAGCCGTACACCCGCCACGACGCGGCGTCACGCTGGACCGTCACCCTGAACTGCTTCGACTCCTGGGCGGACGTGCCCTTCTTCGTGACCTGCTGGACGCCCGTCACCATGAAGATGATCGAGGTGTCGCCGATGTCGGCGATCGAGTTGAGCGAGGCGGACCCGACCGCGACGGTCTGGGCGGCCTTGCGATCCGCCAGCTCACCGGGGGTGGTGGCGGCCTTGGCCAGATCGGTGAACAGCTGGTCGACCACCGACGGCCGCAGCCGCGCCAGATAGGTCTGCGGGTCCTCGTCGAACCGGTAGGTCCCGTAGGCGGCGGTGAACCGCTGCGCCACCGAGGCCGCCGTCGCGAACTCGGTCCGGCTGAAACGCAGCAGCCGGTAGATGTCGAAGCCCTCGGGGCCGACCGTCGCGGTGATGCCGGGGGCGGGCGCCTGAGTCGGCGCCTGAGTGGGCACCGCCTCGGCGGTCGGGGCGGCTGCGGGCGGGCGCTTGACCGGCGTGGTGTCCGGACGCGGCCAGGTCAGCCACAGCCCCAGCACCACCAGGGCCACCGCGATGCCCGCGAACAGGAGCTTCCGCTGGCGGTCGTTGAGCTCCATGGCCTACTCGTCGCCGTCGGTGGACCTGAGCCAGAACGGCGTCGACGGCTCCTGGTCGGACACCCGTTTGGCCCACAGCGGCGGGGCCTGGTCCCGGGGCGCGGACGCGGCCGGGCGCGACTTCGGCACCGCAGCCGCAGCCGGGTCGCTCCTGGCCGCGGGCTTGGCGGGAGCGGGAGCGGGCGGCTTGGCCGTGCCGCCGGCCGCCCCACCGCCCCTGACCGTGCCGCGCTTGGGCGACTCGGCCGGACGACCGGAGCCGCCTCTCGGCGGTTCCGCGGCACGGGCCGGTCCACTCTTCGGGGGCGCCGTGTCGGTCCTGGACGGCTCGGCGGTGCGGCTGGACCCGCCCGCGCCGCCACCCCAGGCGGCCGGCTTGCCCGCAGTCCCGGCACCCTTGCGCGGCGGGCCGCTGCCGCCGCTCGCCGCCTCGGGTGCGGAGACCCCGCCGCCGGTCCGGCTGGACGGCAGGTTGAGCGGCGGTGCGGTGCCGGCGGCCCGGCCGGAGCTCGAGGCCTCGCTGGTGCGGAGCTTCGGCGCGACGCCGCCGCCGGTGGCCGAGTCGTCCCCGGACATGCCGCCGAGCGCGGGAGCGGGCTCCTTGCGCACCAGCCGGGACAGCGCGGCCCCGGGCGTGGCCGCCTGGGCGATCCCGACGGTGCTCTTGCGCACCGCCGTGATCGACTTCTCCAGCTCGGTCTCCGACCGCGCCTTCGACACCGCCGAATAGCCGACCGCGGCGAACAGGTGCTGGAACGGTTTGCGGTAGACGAAGGCCGCAGCGGTCACCAGCGCGATCAGCATGATCTGCAGACCCCACGGCAGGCCCTCGCCGAGGATCAGCCCGTAGGCCCACAGCAGCATCGCGAGGACACCGATCAGTGCCGCCTGTTTCAGCAGCATCGACAGCAACAGTTCAAGCCAGCGGATCGCGATCACTCGTCCGATGCCCGGATGGATCCCGATCCCGAGGAAGATCGGCCCGGCGACCAGCAGCATCAGGAACGAGATCTTCACGATGATCAGTGTGATCGCGATGACCAGGATCAGCAGTCCGGCGACCAGGGCCGCGAACAGCCCGCCGAACGCCACCGCCAGCCTCGATGTCCACTGTTTGCCCTGGAAGACCGGATAGACGCCGGGATAGTTCTCCTTGATGTCCTTCGCGACCTCGATGTAGGCGTCGGCCTTCGCCGCGAGGTCGGGTTTGGTCTCCGCGAACGCCTCCGGCAGGTCCACCGCCTGCGCCGCGAGCAGCGTGGCGGCGTTGTCCTTGACGATCTGGGCGTTGGGGTCGGTGGTCCCGAACTCGCCCATCAGCCAGGGCTTGCAGACCAGCGCCACCCAGAGCCCGTTGGCGTTGCGCGTCGTGGCGTCGAGCTTGGAGGCGTCCAGCACCGGCTGTCCCGCGACGGGCGGCACGCACGTCGTCCCGGCGCTGCTCTGTGGCAGCGCGGCGTTGAACGCGGTGCTCGTGGCGTTGGAGACGGTCGTGCCGAGCGTCGTGAAGTCACCCGGCCGGGAGATCAGCCAGATCAGGCCGACCATCGCCGCGACCATCCAGATGGTGCCCTCGGCGACCTTGGACGTCCGACGCCGGACCAGGCCCCACCAGGCGAGCGTGATCGCACCGAGGATCACGACGGGTGTCCAGTAACGGGCGTTGAACGTGCTGCCCATGCCCTTGATGACGTCGTCGACGGTGTTCTTGAGCCAGGCCAGCAGCGACTCCGACGCCGCCGCCTGGTAGACGCTGATCGTGGTCCGGTCGATCGCCCGGACCAGCGTGAAGACCGTGTTCGCGACCGAGTTGCCCATCAGCGCCATCGCGTCGCCGCAGCCCATGTCCACGGCGTACCAGGTCTGGCCCGCCGTGCCGTAACGGTCGTAGTAGGTCAGCTGGCTGGGCTGGGTGCGCTTCTGCGCCTCGGTCGGGTAGTCGGGCGGCTTGATGAGGCCGTCGCTGCCCGACCCGTAGGCCTCGGGCGCGGGTGCGTTGGCCGGCCGGCACGCGTCGTTGACGTTGGTGTTCCACGGCGGCGTCGGTGCGGCGCTGGCGGCAGGCGTGAGGAGCACGAACAGCGCCAGGCACATCAGCAGCACGACCGACCGGCGACGTCCCCGGCCGGTTCTGCGGCGGCGGAGCCTCATCCCGTGCCCTCCTCGGATTCAGCCCCCGCTGTGGACAACACCGGACGCTGGTGCGTCGGGTTGGTGTCGAGCCAGCGCTGCAGGTCCTCGGAGATGAGGTCCACGCCGATCCGCCCCGCCCGTCCGTCCAGATCCCGGAAGATACATTCGCCGTTGCCGAGGTTGCGCAGCACGGCCATGTGCTCCTCGGAGGCCTCCACACCCAGCAGCGCCATCACGTTGGTCACCTCGACCCGCTCGGATGAGCGGAAGGAGAAGACCGACGAAAGGCAGTTCGTCACCTGCTCATTCAACAGGTCTCCGGCGTTCTGCGAGACCAGGATCAACGCAGTGTTGCGAGAACGTCCCATACGCGACACTTCCGGCACCAGTTTGGCCCCTTCGGGTGTCGATGTGATGGCCCACGCCTCGTCCAGAAAGATCGCTTTTGGCAGCCGCCGGTCGAGACCGTGCATGAGCCGGCGCGCGAACTGCGAGACCAGGTACATCAGGGCCACCGACAGGCGCTGTTCGTAGGAGTAGTCCTCGCGCCCCAGCGTCGTGTCGGGCAGGGTCAGGCCGCCCAGGGTGAAGACCGTCGTCCAGCCCTCAGTGTCGATCCGGTCGCCGCCGGACGGGTCGAAGCACAGCCGCGCAAGCCGCATTTCGGACATCGAGCGCAGTACTGAGCCGAGGTTCTTGGACGCCGGGTCCTCGGAGGCGTCCAGATAGTCGACGACCCGGCCGAGCGAGGGACGTTCGCCGTTGGCGACCGCGCCGACCGCCTGGATCATCGCGGACTCGCGCTCCTCCGACATCCGCCCCAGCAACAGCCGCAGCGTCTCCGTCGCCATCGTCTTCTTGGCGGCGAGGTCGTCGCCGAAGGAGAACGGGTCGAGGAGGCCCGGCGCGGCCGAACCCAGCGGAAGCGTACGGGCCTTGCGTCCGCGGGCCTTCAGGAGCTCCACGAGCGCCTCGGCGTCGCCCTTGGGATCGATCGCCGCGATCGTCACCCCGCGCAACGCCATCTGGTAGAGCAGCAGCAGCGCCAGCGTCGTCTTGCCGCCGCCGGGCTCGCCGGTCACCGCGACGGCCGTCGGCCGGTTGCGGGAGGCCGCCACGAGCGGGTCGAAGTGCACGATGGACCGGGCCCGGCCCAGGGTCTCGCCGACGTAGGGCCCGGTCCAGCCGCCGCCCGCGTCGTCGACCCGGTCGCCCAAATCGACGGTCGCCACCGGCATGCCGCCCGCGATGGTCCGCAGCGGCTGCCGCTGGGCGTAGGCGTTGAGCCGCAGCCGGTCCCCCGGCAGCGACTCACTGAACAGCGAGACCTGGTCACCGGTGGAGTTGACCACGTCGATGCCGATGTCGCGGTAGTGCTCCACGACCGCGTCGACCCGCTGGACCAGCAGCTCCTCGGTGTGCGCGGTGAGGATCAGCCGGTGCCACCCGTACACGAACGGCAGGCGTTCCTTGGTGATGCCGTGCTCCAGCATCCGCGCGGCCTCGATCTGCTCGGCCAGCGCGATCGGGGCCTCGGCCCCGGCCTCCCGGATGTGCACGTCCATGTCGCGGGCGTGCGCGAGCTTGCGCGACACGTCCTTGGACGCCATCGCCGGCGGGATCAGCCGCATCCGCGCGGAGATCTCCACCGGGAACGGCAGCGAGTCGGCGTAGTGCAGCCACGGCTCGCCGTCCGGGAACGGCATCAGGTCGGGGAACCGCGCGAACGACAGGTAGGCGGTGTAGGAGGAGCCGCCGGGCTGCTCCATCCGCAGGCTGGACCGGCCGTTGTGGATCGCGCCCTCGACCAGCGCCTCGATCTCTCCCACGCCCCACCGGCGCTTGGCGACCGCGCTCGGCAGCGGGTCGGCGAGCGAACCGGTCACCGCGTGCTGGAACAGCCACGCGACCTCGACGCTCGTGGCGTGCCTGGCCCGCAGCGCGCCCGAGCCCAGCGCGCGGCCGATCCGCTCGGCCTGCTCGGTCCAGCGCTTGACCTCGCGCTCGTCGATCGAATCGTCGTCCAGGCCCAGCGTGTCCTCGGACCTGCGGTAGAAGTTGAGCATCGCGCCCAGGGAGCCGTGCAGTTGGACGCCGCGTTTGCCGAGCCGCACGCCCAGGTAGACCTCCTTGGACCAGAAGTCCTTGGACCAGACGTGCCCGTACATCTCCTCGAGATAGCCGCGCCAGCCCGCGCCGCTGTCACTGGTCCGGTCGAGCTTCAGCGCCCACTCGGCCGCCGGGTAGGTGCGGTGGGCGATGCGCAGGTGCACCTCGGCGTCCTGCATCCGGATCGCGGCGAGGGCGATCGTGATGTTGGTGGCGAGCGCCTCGCGCTCCTCGCCGGTGGTGAACTCATAGGAGACGGTCGGAAGCCGGAAGTAGGCCCAGGCGGCCTGGTCGGACAGCAGGATGCGGTCGTCGAAGTAGCGGACCGCAAGACGGCTGGTCTTCGTGCGGCTCACTGCGCTCTCTCCTGTTCGTACGGCTGGTAGCGCTCGGGTACGGACGTGAAGCCACCCGCCACCACGGCCGTCAGCGCGAGGTAGGCGCGACGGGTCGGAGTGCGCAGCGCCTTGAGCTCGTTGCGGGGTGACCGGTCCAGGCTCAGATGATCGTCCCACGGGATTCTGACGAGCGCTCGGCACTGCCCCCGCGCCACCTGCTCGGCCGTCTCGACGTCGACCATGCTTCGCCTGCTCACGCCGTTGATCACGGTGACCGACTTCTGCCGGAGATCCTGATAACCGTGGCCGTCAAGCCACTCATATGTCATGGAAATGGCACGGGAAGCGTCACCGCTGGCGGGAGCGACAAGGACCAGCTGGTCTGCGTGCGGCAGGACCCGGCTGACGACCGCGGCGGCCGCGTCGAGCAACGTGACGCTGTAGAACCGGTCGAGCGTACGGATCGCCAGCGCGTAGTCCCGGTCGTCCAGGGCCTGCAACGGATTCTTGCCTGCCGCGATCACGTCGAGCCCCGACCGGGCCCGGCTGGTGTAGCGGCGCATCCCGTTGAGGCTGCCGATCTGGTCGGCATGCGCGATCAGGCTGGTCAGCGACTCATGCGAGTCGATCCTGGTCCGCCGGGCCAGCGCCCCCGGTCCCGGGTTCACGTCCAGGGCCACGATCGGTTCACCGCAGTACTGGGCGAAGGTGTGACCGATCATCAGCCCGGTCACGGTCTGCCCCGCGCCACCCGTGCAGCCCAGCACCACGATGTGCCGGGTGCCCTGGAACGGGCGCTGCAGCCGCTCCTCGTAGTCCTGGTCGATGGGGTTGCTGCGGGCCAGCAGCTTGCGCAGCCCGCCTGGCTCCTCCATCTGCGAGTCCGGCTGCATGATCGCGGGCCCGGACTGCGGCGGCGCCGGGACCGGCGTCGGCGTGGGC
>JBDSTJ010000174.1:0-17570 GCA_039928335.1 Streptosporangiaceae bacterium
CCTCGAACCACCGCTGGGCGGTGTCGGCATAGTCCGGTTCGCAGTCGGTCCGGGGGGCCAGCCGGACCGCGCCGAGCTCCGCCAGCCGCTGGTCGAGCCTGCGGCCGTGCCCGCAGAAGTCGGCATAGCTGGAGTCGCCGAAAGCCAGGACCGCGTAGCGGGTGGAGTCCAGGCGCGGGGCGTCCGGAGCGGCCAGCGACTCCCAGAACCGCGAGCCGTTGTCGGGCGCGTCGCCGTCGCCGAACGTACTGGTGATCACGAGCAGGTCCGCGCCCGCCGGCAGGGCCGTCACCTCGAACTCGGCCATGCTCCGCAGCGTCGGCCGCAGCCCGGCGGCGGCCAGGCTCCGCGCCGTGGCGGCCGCGTACTCCTCGGCGGTGCCGGTCTGCGACGCCCAGAGCACCACGATCTCCTGGCCGCCGCCGAGCGGTGCGGCCTCGGCGAACATCCCGGCCAGCACTCCGTTGATCCAGTGCGCGCGCTCCGGCGGGAACGGCGCCCCCGCGGGCAGGACCGGCACGCCCGGCGTCTGCCCGAGCCCGGTCAGGAAACCGGCCAGGTAGTGCCGTTCGAGGTCGGTGAGCACCGGCGGGACGAAGTCGGCGAGGCCGAAGACGTCCTTGGCGGGCAGCGACGCGACCTTGGTGAGCGCGACGGCACAGAACTTGAACTCGGGCTGGAACGACAGTGGGTCGACGGCGTCGCTGGTGACCGCGTTGACACTCAGATACTCGCCGAACAGGTCGTTCCAGTGGAACGGGGCGAAGCAGTCCCCCGGCCGCACCCGGTCGGTGACCACGGCCGGGAGCACGGCCCGTCCGCGCCGGGAGGCGACCTCGACCGAGTCGCCGGTGCCGACGTCGAGCGCCACCGCGTCCTGCGGGTTGAGCTCCACGAACGGCCCCGGGTTGAGCCGGTTGAGCTTGGCGACCTTGCCGGTCTTGGTGAGCGTGTGCCACTGGTGCTGCACCCGGCCGGTGTTGAGCACGAACGGGAACCCGTCGTCGGGCAGTTCGGCGGCGGGCAGGTGCGGCCGGGCGAAGAACACCGCACGGCCGTTGGCGGTGGGGAACCGCAGCCGGCCGCTGCTGACATAGCGGATCGGGTTGCGGGCTCCACCGTCCGCGCTGGGCCACTGCACGGGCGTCTCGCGGAGCCGCTCATAGGTGATCCCGCGCAGGTCGTACTCGGTGTCGGGGTTCGAGGCCCGCCTGATCTCCTCGAAGATCTCCTCGGCGCTGTCGTAGTGGAAGTCAAAGCCCATCTCGCAGGCGACCCGGGCGATGAGTTGCCAGTCGGGCAGGGCCTCGCCCGGCGGATCGACGGCCTGCCGGACCAGGGTCAGGTTCCGCTCGGAGTTGACCATGACGCCTTCGGCCTCGGCCCAGAGCGCGGCGGGCAGCACCACGTCGGCATAGGCGTTGGTCTCGGTCTCGGCGAACACGTCCTGGGTGACGACGAACTCGGCCGCCTCCAGGCCCTCGATCACAGTCCTGCGGTTGGCGACCGACGCGACCGGGTTGGTGCAGATGATCCAGCACGCCTTGATCCGGCCGGCCGCCAGCTGCCCGAACAGCTCGATGGTGCCCTTGCCGACCTCGGTGCGCAGGGTGCCGGCGGGCACCTGCCACAGGTCCTCGACGAACCGCCGGTCCGCCTCGACCAGCACCGATCGCTGCCCCGGCAGGCCCGGCCCCAGGTAGCCCATCTCGCGGCCGCCCATCGCGTTGGGCTGGCCGGTGAGGGAGAACGGGCCGCTGCCCCTGCGGCAGATCGCCCCGGTGGCCAGGTGTAGGTTGACCAGGGCGTTGGTGTTCCAGGTGCCGTGCGTGCTCTGGTTGAGGCCCATCGTCCAGCAGCTCATCCAGTCGGCCGCCGCCCCGATCCACCGGGCCGCCTGCCTGAGGTCCTGCTCCGGAATCCCGGTGATCTCCGAGACGACCCCGGGCGGATAGTCGGCGAGGAACTCCGGCAGGGCCGCCCAGCCCTCGGTGAACTCGGCGATGAACGCCGGATCGGTGTGCCCGTTCTCGACCAGCAGGTGCAGCACGCCGTTGAGCAGGGCCAGATCGGTGCCCGGCTTGATCTGCAGGAACAGCCCGGCCCGGTCCGCGGTGGCGGTGCGGCGCGGATCGACGACGATCAGCTTCGCCCCGGCCTTGACCCGCTCCATCATCCGCAGGAACAGGATCGGGTGGCAGTCAGCCAGGTTCGAGCCGATCACGAAGAAGACGTCGGCGTGGTCGAAGTCGTCGTAGGAGCCGGGCGGGCCGTCGGCTCCCAGCGACAGTTTGTAGCCGGTTCCGGCGCTGGCCATGCACAGCCGGGAGTTCGACTCGATGTTGTTGGTTCCGACGAAGCCCTTGGCGAGCTTGTTGGCCAGGTACTGGGCCTCGATGGTCAGCTGGCCGGACACATAGAACGCCAGCGCGTCCGGGCCGTGCTCGTCGAGGATCGCGCGCAACCGCCGCGCCGTCTCCCTGATCGCGGTGTCGACCGGGGTCTCGACGGGCTCGGCCCCGCGGTCGGCCCGGACCAGGGCGGTGCTCAGCCGGCCCGGTGCGGCGAGCAGGTCCGCGCTGGTCGCGCCCTTGGTGCACAGCCGCCCGGCATTGGCGGGGTGCGACCGGTCCCCGGTCGCTTTGCGGACTCTGCGGCGGCCGGCGGCGTCGGTGGCGATGTCCAGCACGATCCCGCAACCGACTCCGCAGTACGAGCAGACCGACTTCACGAGCGCCCCTCTCGCGCGGCGGGACGCTCCCACCCGGGTGAACCCTAGGAAACAGCCGTTACACGGATGTCACGCCCATGAGTCACGCACGGTTACATCTGCCGCACAGGCGCTGTCGGGGTCGGTGAGAACGCCCGTGCAGGTTCGTGGACACCCCACCCGCTCGGCGTCAGCGGACGTTCACGTAGTCGGGGTGGCTTGCGGTCTTGTAGTGGTCGCCGTCGGCGGGGAAGTAGGCCAGCCAGGAACCGTCGCGGGAGGCTTTGACGTACAGGACGTAACGACCCTTCGTGCCAGTCCTGGCCCAGCCGACGAGCTTCCAGGTCCTGGTGCCCTTCTTGCGGAAGTAGACCGCGACCTTCCTTTTCTTGAGCAGGTGCCACCGGCCGTTGGCGTAGTCCTGCGCCGTGCCGCGCACCGAGATCTTCCTACCGCGCCTGACCGGTTCGGGGCCGGCGTTGGCGGTGACCCGCGAGGCGGTCCTGGTGTTGACGTAGAGCTGCCGTTCGAGGGTGCGGACGACGTGGTCGCCGACCTTGCGGCCGGGCAGGACGATCCGCCAGTGGGCGTCGCCCCTGGCGACAGGGTTGAAGGTGAAGCGGCCCTGGGCGTCGGTCCGGCCTGCGGTGTAGGCGTGCCAGGTCCTCAGGTTCGAGGACCAGCCGAGCTCGATCTCGGCTCCGGCGTTGACCGTCCGCTGCGTGCCGGGCCCGGCCAGCCAGGACCGGCCCTTGAGCGTGAACTTGGTGCCGAGCCGCACCGTGCCGCCGGGGGTGAGCCCTTCGACCACGGCGGCCTTGCCGTCGGCGTCCTCGACCCAGACCTCGGCCTGCCGGTGGTAGGCCGGGTCGTACCCCGCGTCGGTGGCCTGGACCCGCCAGGAGTTGTGCACGGTGGCCTGGCCGGAGATCCAGAAGCCGCCGTCGTTGTCGGCAGTCGTACTCGCCGATCTGGCCCATTTGACGGCCCTGCCGTCCCAGTAGAACAGGGTGACGCCGCCGGTGTAGGGCTTCTTGGCCCCGTCCCAGTCGGTGTAGCGGAACCTGCCCCTGAAGACGACCGGTGCGTTCTTCGGCACGATGTCCTGGGGCGGCACATAGCCGGTGATCTCGGTGCGGTAGCTGAGGACACCCGCCGCGGAGGCCGCGTCGGCGACGAGGTCGGCGTCACTGATCCTGGCGACCGCGCGGACCCGGCCGGGGGCCGACAGCGGTCCGTCCGCGTCGGGGGTGAACGTGCCGCCGAACAGCCCGTCCTCGTCGGTCCTGAGGGTCAGGGTCTGGGCTTTGGCCGCCGGGTCCTCGCCGCTCGCGCGCGGGTCCGACACCAGGACGGCCCGGCCGGCGGCCGGGGTCCCGTCGGGGTTCCTGAGCGACCCCCTGACCTTGATCTTCTCGCCGACGTAGTAGTCAAGGACCGCTTCGCCGGCCGGACCGGTGCGGTTGGCGACCAGTTCCACGACGAGCACCCCGGCGGCCGGTTCCTGGGCCCAAGCGGGCCCGGCGGGGACGATCAGCAGCACGGCGAGCGCCGGCGCGAGGAGCTTTCCGAGCACCCGGACCTCCAGAAGGAGAGATCTTGACTGTGGAGGTACGGGGTGAATATACCTAAAGCCCAGGTCAAAGGTCACCCAAATCCGAAGGGGTGACCTGTTCACATGAACAGGTCACCCCTGGGGCTCGGTCATGACCGGCGGGCGGCCCTGCGCAGGATGGCCAGCGCGACGAGGCCCGCCACGACGCCCGCGGCACCCTGTGCCCGGGGCTTGGAGTCGGGCTTGGCCGCGACCTCGCGGACCTTGGCGGCCGCCTGGGCGACGGCGTCGCTGTCCAGGGCCTGCTGGGCCTTGGTGGAGATCTGGTTGACCAGGTCGCTGTCCAGGGCCTGCTGGGCCTTGGCCGTCACCTGGTTGACGCTGTCGCTGTTGAGCGCCTGGCCGCCGTACTCCACGGCGAGGTCACGGACCTGGCCGCCGGTCAGGAAGGCCGCCGCGACGGCCTTCTCCCACGGGGTCTGCGGGCGGGCGTTACGGCGACGGCGAACGGCCACAAGGACGGCGATCACGGCGGTGCCGGCAGCGGCAACGCCGGCGCCCTTGACCTTGGCGGCGTTGTCGGGATCGACCACGTACAGCCTGACCCGCTCGACATATTCGGAGCTCTTGTCCTTGGCCGCCGCGGCAGCGTCCTGCGCACCGGTCTTGGCGTGGTCGACGGCGTCCTGCGCGCCGGCCTTGACCTGGTCGACGCCATCCTGGGCGCGGGCCTTCACGTCGGCCTTGGCAGCCAGCGCGTCGACGGTGTCGCCGAGCTCCTGGCGGGTCTCCTCGATGTCGGCGCGCAGCTGTGCCGCGTCCGGCTGCGGGGTGCCCAGGCTGTCTGCGGACTTCTTGGGCTGGCGTGAACCGCCGGTGCCCAGGGTCTCGTTCGTCATCGGTGTGCCCTTTCCTTGATTTCATTGATGTTCTGGGCGACCCGGTCGCGGCCGGTCAGGGTCAACGCGCCGGCCACGGCCACCAGGGCCGTCCCGACGATCGGCGCGGATTCCCACAGCGGCAGCGGCAGAGTCAGGGCCGCGATCGCGGCGATGAGCAGCGCCCCCACTCCGTAGGCGGCGACCAGGCGCAGCATGCCGGCAAGCCCCGCCCCCACCCCGGCGTGGCGCAGCTCCGCCCGGACCAGCCTGCCCGTTCTCGCCATCTCGAACCGCCGTCTACTCGCTCTACCAGGTCGAATCTTCACCTTCCCCGGTTGCGCCGGTTAAACAGCCCTGCGGAAAACGCGTTGCGACCGGTGGGAGGAAACTGCGAGGGTTGGGCTATGACCGACAGCTCGCAGGGGGTCGCCGACCTCTTCACCGACGGGACGCTCAAGGCGATTCCGCGGAAACCGGCGCGGCGACGGCAGTTGCTCGAGCATCTGGCGGACACGCTGTTCGAGCGGGAACGCGGCTACAGCGAGCGTGAGGTCAACGAGGCCCTGGTCACCGTGCATGCGGACTGCGCGGCGCTTCGCCGCTATCTGATCACGGCGGGACTGCTGGTCCGGACCGCGGACGGCGGCGAATACCGGCGGAGTTCAGCTCCCGCCTCGGCCTGAGCCGACGGACAGGCCTGGTGCGGACAGGTCTCGGGCCGCTTGGTCCAGGGAGTGCGCGATGAGGCTCCGTCCCCGGTCGGTCGCGGCTTCGCGAGGCCAGCGAGCGAGCAGCTCGTCCCGCCGTATGATCACATGCCCGGGTCCGGTCTCCGGGCCGCCGCGCACCGTGCACGTCCCCCCCTGGCAGACCAGCGCGGCTCCGGGTTCGGGGGAGTCGAGGAGTTCCTGGAGGAGCCCGGTCCCGACCAGCGCACCCCTCCGCCGACGGGGCGGCTGGTCAAGCGCCCCGAAGATCCGAGAGGCGCTGCCCAAACGCAGGTGAAGCTCTCGCGTGACCTCCGCAGTACTCACTCGCATGCGCCTGTCCTACCCGCCTGGCCCCGGTTAATTCCGGTCGATCGAGGCACCGGGCCGGTCCGGATCACGGGCCGGTCCGTTTCCGGCCTCGACCTTGGGAGTGTTCCGGCGAACACGGGGCAAGGCAGAGGAACGGGATGGCGACCGAGATGAGGTACGCGTGGAACAGCTGACCTTCGGTGTCGAGGAAGAATTCCTGCTGGTCGATCCGGTGACCCGCGAGCCTGTACCGGCCGCCGGGCCGGTGCTCGGCCGGGCCGCCCTGGCTCCGTTTCGGTCCCCGGGGGCCGAGTTCAACCCCGAGCTGCTCGCCACCCAGGTCGAGGCCGCCACCGGAGTGTGCACCCAGCTGCCGGTACTGCGCCGGCAGCTACGGGCCGGACGGCTGCTGCTGGCGGCCGCCGCCACCGAGGAGAGTCTGCGGCTGGTCTCGGCCGGCACGCCGGTGCTGCCCGGGTCCTCGCGTACCTTCAGCGCGGGTCCGCGGTTCGCCCGGATCGCCGAGATGTACGCGAACGTGGTCGAGGACTACCAGGCGTGCGGCTGCCACGTCCATGTCGGGGTGGCGGACCGCGACACGGCCGTCGCGGTCGTCAACCATCTGCGCCCGTGGCTGCCGACGCTGCTGGCGCTGTCGGCCAATTCGCCGTTCGACCGGGGCCACGACTCCGGCTACACGAGCTGGCGGGTGATGAAGCAGGCGAAGTTCCCCGGCTCCGGGATCCCGCCGTGGTTCGCCTCGTTCGCCGACTACGAGAAGCGGTTGGACCGGCTGGTCGAGGTCGGGATGCTGGTGGACCAGAACATGACGTTCTGGCTGGCCCGGCCCTCCCACCATCTTCCGACCGTCGAGGTCAGGACGGCCGACGCCGCCGCCCGGGTCGACGACGCCGTGCTGCAGGCCGCGCTGACCCGGGCGCTGGTCCGGGCCGCCCTGGCCGATCTCGACGAGGGCCGGGAGGCCTACGCCGCCAACGACCAGATCTGTGCGGCGGCCCTGTGGTCGGCCGCCCGGTACGGCCTGGACGGCCCCGGCGTCGACACGGTGACCGAACACCGGCTGCCCGCCCGCGAGCTGGTGGAGTCGCTGCTCGCCAGGGCCCGCCCCGGCCTGGAGGAGGTGGGCGACCTCGCCGAGGTGCAACGCCTGATCGCCCTGCCCAACGGTGCGTCCCGCCAGCGGCAGGCCGCCCTCAAGGGTCCGCAGGGCGTCGTCGACATGCTCATCAAACAGACCGTCCGCTGACGACGCCCCGTCCCGTCCTGATCGCAGACACGAAGCAGCAATATCCCCGCAGAATCCCGTTTGATCCGAGGCCACAGAATGCAAGTTGATGACTTCGCGTGTCGGAGTGGGACTTGGCCTCCCCACTCAAGACCATGTACGTGGAAGTGATCGCTTCCAAGATCAGGTCGAGGATCGGGGGATCCGTGAACAGAAGTACTGCATCCGGAGTGCGCGGGCTCATGGGCGGGGTGACGCTGGTGTCCGCAGCGCTGACCGTGCTGGCCGGAGCTCCGCCCGCCGCCGCCGCGCAGCCGCAGGCCGCGGCATCCGAGTGCGTGGCCAGCACCCTGCGGAACGCGGGATTCGAGGAGCCCGGCGGCCTCAGGGGGACCGGGCCCAGGGGCGGCGGGAACCTGCTGCCCGGGATACCCGGCTGGACCAGCACCGCGACCGACGGGCTCGTCGAGCTGTGGGGGCCCCGCAACGCCCGCTCGAACGCTGGCGTGGAAGTGGTCGCCGCCGAGGGTTCGCAGTTCGCCGAGCTCAACGCCACCCAGGCCGCCACCCTCTACCAGGACCTGCCGACCACACCCGGCAGCACCATCACCTGGGCGCTCGCGCACCGGGCCCGCGCCGGTGGGAGGGCACCCGGCATGGACACCATGCAGATCAGGTTCGGCGCTCCCGGCGGCCGGCTCAGCGGCCGGACCGACCTCACCGACGGCTCCGCCTCCTGGGGCCGCCACAACGGCTCCTACGTGGTGCCCGCCGGGCAGACCACGACCCGGGTCGCGCTGGTCCCCACCGCGAGTTCGGGCGGGCCGTCCGCCGGCAACTTCGTCGACGCCGTCGAGGTTCTCAACAGCGGCTGCACCACCCCGTGTGAGGCTTCGGCCCTGATCAACGGCGGATTCGAGCAGCCCGGCAGGCTCGTGCACCCGGGCCACCAGCTCAGGGGCATTCCCGGCTGGAAGACCACCGCCAGCGACGGCATGATCGAGCTCTGGGGGGTCGGCAACGCCGCGGCCAACGGCGGCTCCGAGGTCAACCCGGACTCCGGCACCCAGTTCCTGGAGCTCAACGGATCCCAGCCCGCCACCCTGTTCCAGGATGTGCCGACCGTCCCCGGCTCCGTACTGGTCTGGCACCTTAGCCACCGGGCACGCGGGACCGCCGGTCCGAACTCCCGTGACACCATGCGGGTCAGCATGGGCCGGCCGGGCAGGACCCTCGCACCGCAGACCCCCAACGGAGCCGGCACCGCCGACCTCACCGACGGCCCGTCGGGCTGGCGCGCTTATGAGGGCACCTACCGGGTGCCGCGCGGCCAGACCGTGACCCGGTTCGCGATGACGTCGATCGCCAGTTCCTACCTACCGTCGTACGGCAACTTCGTCGACTCGGTCGAACTGCGGCCGCTCTGCCGGCGCCCGCGGGACATCGAGCACGTCAGTCCGCTCCACTGACGGCCAGAACCCCGCGGTGCCGGCACCGAGCGGCACCGCGGGGTTCTTTCGCTTGGCGACGTCAAGGAGTTCCGGCCAGGACCAGGTCCCGGTCATGCGGCCAGGGTCGCGTGCATTTCCCAGACCAGCACCTCGGCCGGGGTGGTGGCCGTCAGGCGCTGGCCGCCGACGGCCGTGAACCGGGCGGCGTCACCCGCGGACAGGCCGCCGGCGCCTTCGAGGTCCACCTCGCCGCGGGCCACGAACAGGTGCAGGAACGGTGCCTCCGGCAGTTCGGCGCTCTGGCCGGGCTGCAGCCGGGCCACGTGCAGGGCGGCGTACCTGTTCCTGATCTGGATGGCACTCGCCCCGTCGTGCTTCGCCATTCCGGAGGCGACCGGGACCAGGGATCCGGACAGCAGCTCGTGATCGATCTCGAGTTGCTCGTAACCCGGCTCGATGCCTTCCGCGTCGGGGACGACCCACATCTGTACGAAATGCACCGGATCGGTGTGCTCGGGGCCGTTCTGCAGCCGCCAGGAGTCGTTCTTCTCCGAGTGCAGGATGCCCTTGCCCGCGCTCATCCGCTGCGCCAGCCCCGGATAGATCACCCCGGAGTGCCCGGTGGAGTCCTGGTGCACCAGGGAGCCCTGGAGCACCCAGGTGACGATCTCCATGTCCTGGTGCGGGTGGGTGTCGAAGCCCGAGCCGGGGTGCACGATGTCGTCGTTGTTGACCAGCAGCAGCCCGTGGTGGGTGTTGGCGCGGTCCTGGTGCCGGCCGAAGGAGAACGAGTGGTGGGAGTCCAGCCAGGAGATCTTCGTCGCGGCCCGGTCTGCGGCCCTGCGGACATCGACGCCGGGAGTCAGGGTGGTCATGGTGCCCCTTCCGAGATAGTTGAACCATCAACAACTATCCCCCAGCCGGATATTCCGGTCCCGCACCACGCTGTATCCTTCGACGGAGATAAGTGACCAGTTACTTTTGGGGGCTTTTATGGCCATGCCATCCGTTGACCTCGGCCGAGTCGGCCTGTGGACCGCCGCGCTGGAGGCGGTGTCGCCGCAACAGGCCAGGGAGGCCGTCGCCGAACTCGACGAGCAGAGCTGGGGCACCCTGTGGATCGCCGAGGCCTACGGCCGGGAGGCCTTCACCCACTCCGCGCTGCTGCTCGCCGCCACCCGGCGCATCCGCGTCGCCACCGGGATCGCCAACATCTGGGGGCGTGACGCCATCGCCGCCAACGCCGCCACCCGTACCCTCGGCGCGATGTCCGGCGGGCGCTTCGTGCTCGGGCTCGGTGTCAGCCACCAGCCCCTCGTCGACCGGCTGCGCGGCGGGAGCTACGGCAAGCCCGTCGCCGCCATGCGTGCCTACCTCGAGGCCATGGCCGGTGCGACGTTCGTCGCCGCCGAGGCTGCCGAGCCCCGCCCCCCGATCCTGGTGGCCGCGCTCGGCCCGAAGATGCTCGAGGTGGCCCGGGAACTCGCCGACGGAAGCCACCCCTACCTCATCACCCCCGACCAGACCGCGCAGGTCCGCGCCGCGCTCGGGCCGGACAAGACCGTCGCGGTCGAGCTCGGCGCGGTCCTCACCACCGACCGCGAGACCGCACTGCGCCGCGCCCACTCCCACCTCGAGATCTACACGGGCCTGCCCAACTACCGCAACAACTGGCTGCGCAACGGCTTCGAGGACAGCGACCTGGTCCGCGGCGGTTCCGACCGGCTCGTGGACGCGCTCCTCGCCTGGGGTGAGGAGGAGGCGATCCTCGCCCGCGTCCGCGAACACCTGGACGCAGGCGCCGACCACGTCTGCGTCCAGGTGCTCATGGACACCCCCTTCGACCTGCCCGCCGAGGAATGGCGCCGCCTGTCCCCCGCGCTCGCCGAAGCCTGACCGAAGGTGGCGGGCTCCTTGATGTGCGCCGGGCGAGGCCGCGCCACCCAGGGAGTGCACCGCATGCCGTGCGGCCTGACGGTCCGCGATTCGACCATGCTCTCCTCAGCGCCGCACGGACACGCTGAGGAAGGCCGTCGCGGGAATACCGGCTGGTCGGGGGCCAATGGCCGGAGTGTCCCCCGGGAGGGCGGGCGCATCGGTACTATCGGCCAATCCCGCCTCCTGCCCTAGAACGGATTAACGTGCCCGAGAAGGTCGAATGGGGACGGCTTGTCCTGGCGGTCGGTGTGCTCGCGGTCATGCTCGGCATCGGGCTGGTGCTGCGCCTGGTCCTGCGCCGGCTGTCCCGGCGCGCCGCCGGCACCCGGTGGGCCTGGGACGATCTGGTCGCCCAGCTGCTGTGCGACCTGGCCCTCATCGGCTGCCTGGCCGGCGGCGTGTGGGCCGGGGTGCTGATCCTGCGGTTCCAGCCGGGCGTGCAGAGCGCGATCGGGCAGACCGTGGTGGCCGTACTGATCTTCGCGGTGTCGCTGGCCACCGCCCGGCTGGCGGCCGGGATCGTCGGCTCGGTCGCGATGGCCCGGTCGGGCGTCGCCCAGTCCGTCACGATCTTCGCCAACATCACCCGGGCCGTGGTGCTGGTGATCGGCATGCTGGTACTGCTGCAGAGCCTCGGCGTCTCGATCACTCCGATGCTCACCGCGCTCGGCGTCGGCGGCCTCGCGGTGGCCCTGGCCCTGCAGGACACGCTCGCCAACCTGTTCGCCGGCGTGCACATCCTGGCCTCCAAGACGGTCGAGCCGGGCGACTTCGTCCAGCTCAGCACCGGCCAGGAGGGCAACGTCGTCGACATCAACTGGCGCAAGACCACGATCCGCACCATGTCGGACAACCTGGTGATCGTGCCGAACGCCAAGTTCGCCGACGCGATCCTCACCAACTTCCACGAGCCCGCCCAGGACATGGGCCTGCTGGTCCAGGCCAAGGTCGGTTACCACAGCGACCTCGAGCATGTGGAGAAGATCACTATCGAGGTCGGCCGTGAGGTCATGACCGAGGTCGACGGCGGTGTGCCCGACTACCAGCCGCTCGTCCGGTTCCACACCTTCGGCGAGTCCAGCATCGACTTCACCGTCATCCTCCGCACCCGCGAGTTCACCGACCAGTTCGTGGTCAAGCACGAGTTCGTCAAACGCCTGCACACCCGCTTCCGCACCGAGAACATCGAGATCCCGCTGCCCACCCGCAACCTCATCTTCGCCGCGGGCACGCCCCCGGAGCTGTAGCTCAGGGCGCGTGGGTGTGCTCGAGTTCGCCGGACCGGGCCAGGAGGTACTCCAGCAGCCGGACGAAGACCTCGCGCGCGGACTCCGGTCGGCGAACGTCGCAGAGCAGCACCGGGACCCCCGGGTCGAGGTCGAGTGCGATCGCGATGTCGTCGGGGTGGTGGGACCCCGTGTCGGGAAAGCAGTTGACCGCGACGAGGAACGGGATGTCGCGCTCCTCGAAGTAGTCGATGGAGGGAAAACAGGTGGCGAGTTGGCGGGTGTCGGCCAGGACCACCGCACCCAGCGCGCCGAAGCTCATCTCGTCCCACATGAACCAGAAGCGGTCCTGGCCGGGCGTGCCGAAGAGATAGAGCACCAGATCGTCGCGGATGGTGATCCGGCCGAAGTCCATGGCGACCGTCGTGGTCGTCTTCTGCTCGACCAGGGCGACGTCGTCGACCCCCACGCTCCGCTCGGTCAGCTGTTCCTCGGTCAGCAGGGGGCGGATCTCGCTCACCGCACTGACCATCGTGGTCTTCCCGACGCCGAACCCGCCGGCCACGATGATCTTCGTCGTGGTCAGGTGCGGGCGCGCGGGACCCGAATCAGAGGGCTCGTAGCCCATGGAGAACCTCCCGGATCACCTGAACGTTGGCCGCGTGGCCCGAGCGGGTCGGCGGTGCGATATTGATCAGTCCCCGGTGTCGCAGGTCACCCAGCAGGACCCTGATCACTCCCAGCGGGAGCCGGGCGTCGGAGGCGAGGTCCACCACGGAGATGGGCCGCTGGGAGAGGCTCAGGATGAGCAGGCACTCCGGCTCGGCCCGGGACACCGCGTGCGGGGCCACCACGGCCTGCACGACGGCGATGAGGGCGAAGGACTCCCCCTCCGGCCTGGTCCTGCCCCGGGTCAGGGCGTACGGGCGGACGATCGGCCCCGCCTCGACGTCCAGCCACCGATCCTGTTTTCCGTCCATCAGCCTTCGTGACCATGCGCGGGAACCGGCATCGGACGCGGGACCGCCTGCAGGTGCAGGCCCACCCGTTTGACCAGGACGGTCATCTCATAGGCGATCTGGCCCGCGTCCGCCTCGGCGGCGCACAGCACGGCCAGGCAGCTACCCTCACCGGCCGCGATCACGAACAGCATGACCGACTCCATCTCGATGACGGTCTGCTGGATCCGCCCGCCGTCGAAGTGCCTGCCCGCGCCACGGGCCAGCCCCTGCAGGCCGGCGGCGAGCGCCGAGAGGTGCTCGGCCGCCTCCCGGCCCAGACCGTTCGAGGCGGCCATCGTGATCCCGTCCCGGGAGAGGATCACCGACTGGCGGACCGCCGGCACGTTGGACACGAACTCATTGAGCAGCCAGTTCAGCCTGCTGTCACCCGCCGTGGGCATCATGACGACTCCGTAGGTTCTTGGTACTGGACTTCTGTCACGTCGGTCGCTCGCCCTTCCCGCCATCCCCGCTGCATGGCCGACATCCGCGATCTCGCCTGTTCGGGTGATCTCTCCGCGGCGGGCGGCTCCTGGACCGGGTCCCGCCGGTCGGCGGCCCGCAGGCTCGGCGCCATGCTCGTCCCGCGCCGGCGGACGGGGAGCCCCGCATGCGTGTCCGCCGGTGCGTCGAACACCGGGTACTCACCGGTACCGGTGGGTGCCGCCCAGCGCTGGCCGCCGGTCCGCTGCGGGGCGCTCGGGGGCGGGCCGGCCGGTACGGGAGCGCCGAGGTAGGACTGCGGTGGGCCGGCGGCCGGGGCCAGGTTCGGCTGGCTCGCGACACTCTCGAACTGGGCTCGACGGTGCCGGCCGGGACCCAGGTCGTCGAAGTCGGCCGCCTGGCCGATCCCGTTGCCGTCAACCAGCTGGCCTGCGGGCACGAGCACGGCACTGGGGATCAGCACGATCGCGGTGGCCCCGCCGTAGGGCGACGGGCGGAGCATGACCTTGATCTGGTGCCGGGCGGCCAGCCGCGCGGCCACGAACAGGCCGAGCTGGTCGGTGTCGACGAAGTCGATCTCGGGCGGGTTCGCCAGCCGGGCGTTGATCTCCTGGAAGGCCTGCGGCGTCATCCCGAGACCGCGGTCCTCGATCTCCACGACGCAGCCGTTGCCGACCTGCCCCGCCGAGACCACCACTTCGGTGTCCGGCGGCGAGAACGCCGTGGCGTTCTCGATGAGCTCGGCGAGCAGATGGATGACGTCGGTCGCCACCGATCCGGACACTCCGTCGTCGGCGGTCCGGACGACCGAGACCCGGGTGTAGTGCTCGATCTCGGCGATCGCCGCGCGCAGCACGTCGATGATCCGCACCGGCTGCTTCCAGCCCCGGGCCGGTACCGCACCGGACAGAATGATCAAACTCTCCGAATGGCGGCGCATCCGGGTGGTGAGATGGTCCAGTTTGAACAGGTCGCTCAGGTCGTCGGCGTCCGCCCGGCTCTCCAGCTCGTCGAGCATGATCAGCTGCCGCTGCAGCAGGGACTGGCTCCGGCGGGCGATGTTCATGAAGATCTTGCTGGTGCCCTGCCGGAGCTCCGCCTCGCCCACCGCGGCCGCCACCGCGGTCTGCTGGGTCGCGGCGAACGCCTCGGCGACCTCGCCGACCTCCTTGATCCGGTTGGCGTGCCGCAGCGGGGTCTCCGCGGCCACGTTGACCTCCACCCCGGCCCGGAGCCGGGCGACCAGATTCGGCAGCCGGTTCACCGCGAGTTCCCGCGCGTCGTCTCTGAGCCGGACGAGTTCGCCGAGCAGGGCCCTGGCGAACCTGACCGACAGCAGGATCGAGATCAGGACGGCGACCAGCCCCACGCCCCCGATCAGACCGGCCCGCAGCAGGACCCGGTCGCCGAGCGCGTCGCCCTCCGCCCCGGTGACCTCACTGAGTTCGAGATGCGCGGCGCTGAGCGAGTCGAGCACGGTCTTGACCGTCGTGCCCCACTCCACCGGATCGACGGGCATCGGCCCGTTCGGCTTCGCCACGATCAGATCTTCCAGCGCGCGGAACCGCCCGTACTCCACTCCCGAGAAGAACTTCTCCAGCTGCCCGCCGTACAGATCGTCGGGCAGCAGGGACCGCTCCAACCCCCACAGCTGCCGCTGCTCGCCCACGGCCTGAACGAACGCGGTCCGCTCGCCCGGCGTCATCACCCCACCGTTCAGGGCGGCGGAGGTGACCAGCACGCTCTCCCTGACGATGCGTTCGATCGCCCGGCCGCCGTCGATGCTCGCGTCAGTGCTCCGGCTGAGCCGGTGATCCTCGAAGACCACCAGGGTGTCGTACAGGGTGTGCAGCGAGTCGAAGATCGAGACGAAGTCCTGAGCGACCCGCAGCCGGCTCACGGAGCGTCCGTCCACTCCCTGCCTGATCTCGGTCAGGCGACCGAGCTGGTTCAGGAAGATCGCGGTCCTCGACTCGAACTCCGCGGCGTCTCCGGCCGGCCGGTCCAGCCGCTTGAGGTCGGCCCGGTACCGCGCCACCGCCCCGTCGGTCTGGAGCCGCAGCGCCGCCAGGTCGCTCCCCGTGGCCTTCGGCGTCCCCAGGAAGACGACCGACGCGACCCGCTCCGCGTTCAACGTCCGGTCCATGCCCGTATAGCTTTCGATGAATGCCCGGGAATCGCTGGTCAGCACCCGGTTGCGCAATGCATCCTGCACCGCGTCAAATGCCAGATACCCCCACAACAGGGTGAGCGACACGAGTGGCACCAGCAGGAGCGGAACGATCCTCGTTCGCAACGACCGGCTGCGGGGCGAGTTACTCATAGCACTCCGTGACGACGGGCAGTTGTCTACGCTGCGCAGGCTCTTCGGCCCAGGACCAGCCAGGGAAACGGATGTGACGCTAGCCCAAGACCGCCGAAAAATCCCACGAACTCGCAAATGCGTACGCAATGGGAATATGCCCCACCCCGCCAGTAGGCCCGCGCTTCGACAGTGGAACGGCGGATCGTCAACCGGAAGTAGGCGCCGCAGGCATGCTCATGGAGCCCGCGAAATGCCACCGTGACCGTCCGAACAGACGCAGGTCAACCCAGGTGTGCCGGGGGTTTGGCGTTGGTGGGCTTGGCGTTGACGAGGACCGCGACAGCGACCGCGGCGACGGCCAGGAATCCCGCGCTCCAGGTGAAGGCGGTGGTGAAGCCGTGCACGGTGCCCTCCGCCACGGCCTGATCGGACGTGCCGTGGGCGACCAGGTAGCCCGCCGTTGCCGAGGCGGCGATCGTGTTGAGCAGAGCCGTACCGAGTGAACCGCCGATCTGCTGGGTGGTGTTGACCAGGGCGCTGGCGACACCGGCGTCGTGGTTCTGGACCCCGGTCAGCGCGGTGTTCGACAGCGGTACGAAGATCAGGCCCATCCCGATCGCCAGGGCGACCAGCACCGGCAGGACGTGCAGGGCGTACTCGC
Organism: Streptosporangiaceae bacterium; assembly: GCA_039928335.1. Taxonomy (GTDB): domain Bacteria; phylum Actinomycetota; class Actinomycetes; order Streptosporangiales; family Streptosporangiaceae; genus Actinocorallia. Next base: position 16,438 of record JBDSTJ010000174.1, read on the forward strand.
TGGTCGGGGTGAGCTGGGTGAGTCCGAGCATGCCGAGGATCGCCAGGGTGAATCCGATCAGCATGGTGTTGCGGGGGCCGATTCGCGGCTGGATCGTGCTGGCCGTCGCGGCCGCGCCGATGATGCCGGCCGAGAACGGCAGGAACGCGAAGCCGGTCTTGAGTGCCGAGAAGCCCAGGATCAGCTGGAAATAGTAGGTCATGAACAGGAACATCCCGAACATGCCGACGCCCAGCAGGAGTGACCCCAGGTAGGCCCCACCCCGGTTGCGTTCGGTCAGCACTCGCATCGGCAGCAGTGGGTTGTCCGACCGCAGTTCGACCAGGACGAAACCGACCAGCAGGATCCCGGCCGCGACCAGGTAAAGCCAGCTCTGCGGCGAGCTCCAGCCGTGGTTCTCGGCCTGGGTGAAGCCGTAGACCAGCGCGACGAGCCCGCCGGTCGACAGCAGCGCGCCCGGGATGTCGTACTTGGTGGAACCGCCGGCCTTACTCTCCGACAGCACCCGCTGGGCGAAGAAGGCCGCGGTGATCGCGATCGGGATATTGACGTAGAGGCACCAGCGCCAGTCGAGGTACTCGGTGAGGACGCCCCCGACGACCAGTCCGATGGCCGCACCGCCGCCCGCGATCGCCCCGTACACGCCGAAGGCCTTGGCCCGCTCCCGTACGTCGGTGAAGGTCACGGTGAGAAGCGACAGGGCTGCGGGGGCCAGCAGCGCGCCGAACAGTCCCTGCAGGGCGCGGGCCGCGAACAGCATGGTCTGCCCGTTGGCGGCGCCGCCGAGCGCGGAGGCGGCGGCGAAGCCGATCAGGCCGATGGTGAAGCACCGTTTACGGCCCGCGTAGTCGGCGATCCTGCCGCCGAGCAGCAGGAAACCGCCGAAAGCCAGGGTGTACGCGGTGACGATCCATTGCCGGTTGGCGGTGGAGATGTGCAGGTCGAGCTGAGCGGAGGGCAACGCGATGTTCACGATCGAGGCGTCAAGCACGACCATGAGCTGGGCGATGGCGATCACTGCGAGGGCACGCCAGCGGCGCGGGTCCGCCGCCACCGGGCGGTCGAGAGTTTCGGCTGTCACACAGTCCTGAACAGCGAAAACCTCGCAGATCATCCAAATTCGGCCCATCATC
>JBDSTJ010000175.1:0-8040 GCA_039928335.1 Streptosporangiaceae bacterium
CACGCTGGCGACGGTCAACATGATGTCCCTGTTCGGCCTCCACCGGGCGCTGCGCGGCGCGATGGTCGGCCACTTCGCCGCCATCGAGATCTCCACCGGCCCCAGCGCCCGCAGGATGGCCGGCGCGCTGGAGCGACTCGGCGCCGGCGGCCGGGCCACGCTGTTCTACACCGAGCACATCGAGGCGGACGCCGTCCATGAGCAGGTGCTGCGCCGGGACGTGATCGGAGGTCTGCTGGAACACGAGCCCGAGCTGGCCGCCGACGTGGTCTTCGGGATCCAGGCGACCGAACTGCTGGAGGGCCGCCTGACCGACCACCTGCTCGCCCGCTGGGACGCGGGCGACGACTCGCTGCTGAAGACGGGTTGACGCCGGTGCCGGCGGAGAGGCCGACCCGCGTCGTGATCGACCGGTCCGGGCCCGTCCTGGTGGAGGGGCCCGTCGAGATCGAGATGGAGGACGGGACCACGGTCGTCTCGGACCGGTTCATGGTGGCGCTGTGCGTCTGCCGGCGCAGCCGCACCTTTCCCTTCTGCGACACCAGCCACCGGCGTAAAGGGCCGAGGTCACGCCTTGACGGCGATCCCCCCGCTGATCAGTAGCTCGGTGGGGGTGTAGACCGCCTCGGCGACGGCTTCGCGCAGGGGCTGTGTCGCGATCATCGGCCACAGCTCCCGGTCGTAGGCGGGGTCGGGCCGCCAGCTACTCACCGGCACCAGGCCCGGCCCGACCAGGTCCAGTCCGAGGAAGTAGGACCGGATCTGGTCCTCGCTGCGGAACCAGCCGCTGCCGATGCTCTCGATGAACCTGCGCTCCAGCTCGGAGGCTTCGGGCGTGCCGCGGTGGAAGTGCGTGATGAGCAGATGGCTGCCGGCCGGGAACACGTCCAGATAGGCCCTGACGATCGCGGCGGGGTCCCGTTCGTCCGCGACATGGTGCAGGATCCCGCAGAGCAGCACCCCGACCGGCTGGGAGAAGTCGATCAGCCGCCGGGTGTCGGCGTGCTCCAGCACGCTCTCCACCTCGCTCAGATCCGCCGTGATCACCGAGGTCCGGTCGTCGTCGAGGAGCAGGGCCCGGCTGTGCGCCAGCACGATCGGATCATGGTCGACGTACACCACCCGCGAGTCCGGGGCGACCCGCCCGGCGACCTGGTGGGTGTTGTCCCGGGCGGGCAGCCCGGAGCCCAGATCCAGGAACTGCCGCAACCCCGCCTCGCCCGCCAGATACCGGACGGCCCGGCGGAGCATCGCCCGGTTGAGCACCGCGACACCGCTCGACTCGGGCATCGACTTCTCGATCCGCCGACTGACCTCCCGGTCGATCGCGAAGTTGTCCTTGCCGCCCAGGTTGTAGTCGTAGATCCGGGAGACACTCGGCTTCGACACATCGACACCCCGGGGTGCGACCTCACTCATGAACGACTCCCGAGCGAACTGGACCAGCGGACATACCGGATCCTAGCCATTTCTCTCCGGTGGTTCCGCCCGCGTTCGGCTGGATACGGCCCAGAACCGCCTGCCGGGCCGGGTCGAGGAGGCCCTGGCCTGCGATAGGCCGCCGTTCCGGCGCGGCCCGGCAGATACCTCAGATCCGTGGTCAACCGATGTGGCCGCAGGCGCATCTCATCCGGAGTAGGTCGCCACCCCCAGTGAGAGCAGGACCCATGAAGATCGCCGTGATCGGCGCCGGTTTCGCCGGCCTCAGCGCCGCGAAGGTGCTCCGCGAGTTCGACCACGAGGTCGTGGTCTTTGAGAAGGCCCCCGACGTGGGCGGCGTGTGGAGTGCCACCCGGCGCTACCCCGGTCTGCGCACCCAGAACAACAAGGGCACCTACGCCTTCTCCGACCTGCCGATGCCCCGCGACTACCCCGAATGGCCGAGCGGCGAGCAGGTGCAGCGCTACCTGGAGTCCTACGTGGAGAAGTTCGGGCTCGCGCCGCTGCTCCGGCTGTCGACGGAGGTCACCCGGGTGGCCCGGGGCGAGGACGGGTGGGCGGTGACCGCGGCCGGGGCCACCGAGTCCTTCGACCACCTGATCGTGGCCAACGGCATCTTCTCCGAACCGTTCATCCCGCCGTTCGAGGGCGCGGAGGCGCTGGCGGCGGCCGGCGGCCGGATTCTGGCGGCGGGCGACTTCCAGGACCTGGCCGACGCCACCGGCAAACACGTGATCGTGGTCGGCTACGGCAAGTCCGCCTGCGACGTGGCGGTCGAGATCGGCAGGGTCGCCGCGAGTACGACGGTCGTGGCGCGCGGACTGCTCTGGAAGATGCCACGCAAGATCAAGGGCGTGCTCAACTACAAGTACCTCCTGCTGACCCGGATGGGCGAAGGGCTGTTCCGCTACATCAAGCCGGTCGGTGTGGAGAAGTTCCTGCACGGCAGGGGCGACGGAGTGCGCCGCGGGATGCTCGGCAGCGTCGCGGCCGTCACGACCAAGCAGCTGAAGCTCCCCGGGCTCGGGCTGGTCCCCGGCGGCGCCTTCGAGGACATCGCCCGGAGCACCGTCAGCCTCGTCACCGAGGGCTTCTTCGAGGCCGTCGCCGACGGCCGGATCACCGTGGCCCGCGACACGACGATCACCCGGTTCCTGGAGAAGGACGGCGCCCCGCACGCAGAACTGGCCGACGGGACGGTCGTCCGGGCTGACCTCGTCGTCTGCGCCACCGGTTTCCGCCAGGTGGTGCCGTTCCTGGACGACGAGGTGATGCGAAAGCTCACCGACGAACGGGGCAACTTCCAGCTCTACCGCCAGATCCTGCCGCACGATGTGCCAAACCTGACCTTCGCCGGCTACAACTCCTCGTTCTTCAGCCCGCTGTCGGCGGAGATGTCGGCGCTCTGGATCGCCAGCCACCTCGCCGGGCTGCACTCCGTCCCGCCGGTCGAGGAACGGCGCCGGCTCGTCGCCGAGAGGCTGGCGTGGATGGAGGAGCGCACCCACGGCCGGCACGCCCGCGGCACCAACATCGTCCCGTTCTCCATGCACAACATCGACGAGGTGCTCGACGAACTCGGCCTCAACGTCGGCAGGGCCACCAAGGCGCGCCAGTGGCTCCTGCCCGTCGCTCCCGGTTCCTACCGCGACGCCATCGGCGTGCTCAAGGCGCGAAGGTGAGCGTCCCCGGTCTCAGGTGTCGGCGTCCGGGTCGGGAGGCTCCCGGCCCGGACGGGACCGGGTGAAGTCGACGTCGATTCGCTCGAAGCCCTTGTGCCGTTCGGTCTCGGCATAGGAGGTGTAGGCGCGCTTGTCTGCGGCGGTGAGGTCCACCTGGTCGGTGAAGGGGGTGAGGAGGCTTCGCGGCCAGAGCCTCAGGAGCCGGACGGAGTTGATCTCGGCGCAGACCACGAAGGTGAGAGCGACGAGGTAGATCCAGGCGAGCAGGCCCAGGACCACGCCGAACAGCCCGTAGGTCGCGGTCGCACCCCGCAGGGTGTGGCCGATGAGGAAGGCGCCCGCCCACTGGAGCGCCTGCAGGACCACGGCGGCGGTGACGGCCGCGCCGGCGACCTGCCGATTGGTGAGGGGGCGGGCGGTCAGCACCCGGAACGCGAAGGTGAACAGGGCGACGTTGAGCGCGGTGGCGACGGCGACCGCCGCCACCCGCACACCGCTGCCGTAGGGGCCGTCAGTGGAGTTCACCGCGGACAGGGCGGTGGTGGCCATGATTCCGGTGCCGCCGACCGCGAGGAGCAGCAGGCTGCGGAGCCGGGCCCTGATCGGGTTGGGCCGGGAGTTGCGGGGCACGCCCCACACCTGGTTGAGGGCGTGCTGGGCCGCCTGGACGACTCCGAGGCCGCCGAAGAGACTGCCCAGCACGCCGGCGACCAGCGCGGGGGCGCTGCCGTGCAGGGAGTGGATGTTGGCGCCGATCTGGTCGCCGATGACGGGGAACTGGGACAGGGCCGAGTCCAGGACCTGCTGCTGCAGGACGGGGTCGTCCTGCAGCGAGTAGCCCAGAATCGTGACCAGGAGCAGCAGCAGCGGGAACAGGGACAGGAAGCCGTAGTAGGTGATCAGCGCCGTGAGGTAGCCGGCCTGGTCGTCGAAGAACTTGTAGAGCACCGCCAGCGGCAGACCGGCCCAACGGTGCCGTTGCTGGAACGCGTCCAGCCAGTTGGTCATGCTCATCCGGTAGCCCTGCCCACAAGCAGCCCAAGGTCACCTGTCAACTTGGCTTCGCGCTCGATTCCTGATCTTCAATCAAGATCAAAATGGTGAGCGGCCGTGGTTCGCGGCGCGGGGAGTTCTTCTAAGCTCCGGGTATGGCGAAGTACTTTGACGTGCATCCGGACAACCCGCAGCCACGCGTGCTGGGGCAGGTGGTCGAGCTGATCCGAGGCGACGGGCTGATCGCCTATCCGACGGACTCCTGCTACGCGCTGGGGTGCCGGCTCGGCAACGTGCGGGGAATCGAGCGGATCAGGGAGATCCGCCGGCTGGACAGCGGTCACCATTTCACGCTGGTGTGCAGGGACTTCGCTCAGCTCGGCCAGTTCGTGCAGATCAGCAACGCCGTCTTCCGTTCGATCAAGGCGGCCACGCCCGGCAGCTACACCTTCATCCTGCCGGCGACCAAGGAGGTGCCGCGCAGGCTGCTGCATCCCAAAAAGAAGACGGTCGGGGTGCGGATCCCCGACCATGTCGTCGTCCAGGCGCTCCTGACCGAGCTCGGCGAGCCGCTCCTGTCGAGCACGCTGCTGATGCCCGAGGAGACCGAGCCGATGACCCAGGGCTGGGAGATCAAGGACCGGCTCGACCATGTGATCGACGCCGTGCTCGACTCCGGCGAGTGCGGCGACGTGCCGACGACGGTCGTCGACCTGTCCCAGGGAGAGCCCGAGATCCTCCGGGTGGGCGCGGGCGATCCCGCCCGCTTTGAGTAGCGCTGCCGGGTCCGGCTCGCACCGGACGACCCAGCCGGACGACCCAGCCGGACAACCAAAATGTCGGAACATCACTGAAAGCCCGGCCGCTGGGCGCTATCTTCGGGTTTGCCTGCGCGGTGAGCTTGGGCTTTCGTTGACGGCGGGTCGGGCCGACACTACGGTGACGGATAGGGCGCGGCAGCAGCAAGAGGTTGGATGGCCATGCTCAAACCCGCCCCGTGGGGGACGATCCTCGACCGGAGGCTTTCGTTCCCGCTGGAGGCCGCCCAGTACAACACCGCCACACTGGTCTTCGATGTTCCCTTCGCGGCGGCGCGGGCCCTGGTGCCCGGTGCGTTCGAGCCGGTGCGGACCGGGCCGGGCCTGGCGCAGTTCGTCATCACCGCCAGCGACTACCGCCGGACCGACTGGGGATCGTGCCATCAGCTCTGCTTTGCCTTCCTGGCCCGCCCGGCCGGACCGGGGCAGGAGGTACCAGGCCTGCTCGTACACCGTTCGCCGGTCGACGACGCGTTCACCTGCGCGGTCGGGCACGGCGTCATGTCCTATCCCGTCACGATCGAGCTCATCGAGGTCGGCTACACGCCCGACCGGGTCACCTTCGACCTGGCCGTCGGCGTCCAGCCGGCGCTGACGTTGAGCCTGCCGCGCGGGACGGCCAAGGGACCGGTCGAGCAGCTCGGTCTCACCGTGTACTCCTTGCGTGAGGGGGTTCCGCACCGGATGCCGATGCGGACCGACCACACTCCGGTCCTGGATCCCGGCGCGGACCCGGTGGAGATCACTCTGGGCAGCGGCCCGCTGGCCCAGGAGCTGCGCGGGCTGGGCCTCCCGCGGCAACCCTCCTGGTGGAGCTGGGGCGAGGATCTCACCGCGACCTTTCAGGCGGGCGGCCCGGTCTGAGGAACGAGCCGACTCCGGTCAGCCCAGACGGCCAACAGGTCAGCGAACGTCCTGGCTGAACTCGAGGACGCCGGCGACACCCGGTGACCCGGTGTCCCGATGACCAGGGCCGAGCCGCCAGTCGGATCGGGGTTGGGGCAACCATGGTTGCCCGTGGGTCTTCTGGGTACTGAATGCCGGATAATCTCGCCATGAGAGGTACCGATCGCTCAGGCTTCGCCGCCAGGTAGCGGCCCTAGGCGAGCGCCTGAAGCCGATGGGATGAGGCCGGATACTTGAGTGAGGAACTGGTGCGGATCGACCTGCGCGACTCGGAGGGGATCTTCGTGGTCCGGCGAGCCGGCCGGGAGATCGCCGCGGCGTTGCAGCTGGACGCCCAGGACCAGGTGCGGGTCGCCACCGCGCTCAGCGAGGTCGGCAGGACGTTGTTCACCCAGACCGGGCCCGTCACAGTCAGGTTCTTCCACGAAGCCGGGGTGCGGCCGGCCCTGACCGTGGAGATGGCCTACAGCCCGAGGTCCGGGCCGGTACCCGGAATCCGGACCGCGGCCCGGCTCATGGACCTGACCGAGGACCAGGGCCTGGTCCGGATGCGGAAGGCGCTGCCGGCCGGTGCGCCCCCGATGAACGAGGCGGCGTTGGTGGCATTGCGTGGACACATCACGACCGTGCTGCCCGTTTCCGCGCTGGAGGAGCTGCGGCTGCAGAACGCGGACCTGATTGCGGCGCTGGACGAGCTCAGGCTGCTCAACACCGAGCTGGCGGAGACCAACCAGGGCGTTCTCATGCTCTACAACCAGCTGTCGGGTGAGCTGGAGGAGACCAACCGGGGCGTCGTCGCCCTCTACGCCGGGTTGGAGGAGAAGACCGACCAGCTCCGTATCGCCGCGGAAGCCATGGCGGCGCTCGCCCGCACCACGCTGGCGATCAACTCGGTGGGCACGTTCGACGAGCTGGCCCAGGTGGCCGCGGCGGGCACCGCGGAGATCTTCAACTCGCCCGCCGCGGTCTTCGTCCTGCCCACCGACGGACCGCTGCGCCGGGTGGTGGTCCGATCCCCGGGTGAGGACTTCCGGTTCCAGGATGTCCCGGCGGCCGTGCTGGACCGGCTGGCGGGCTTCGCGGCGCTTGGTGACGACATGGGGACGGCGCTGGCCGTGGTCCCCAGGGACCGCTGGCTGACGGTGCTGCCCGACGCCGACGTCAAGGACGGCGTGCTGATCGCCCTGTCCCGGACCAAGTCCGGTCGTCCGCCGATCTGTGTCGCCGTCGAGACCGACGGTGTTCCCGGTGAGTCCGACCGGGACCTGCTCCGGCAGCTCGGCCAGACCGTCGCCCTGGCGATGGAGGCGCTGCGCTCCTACGCCGAGGAACACACGATCGCGCTGACCCTGCAGCGCAGTCTGCTCCCGTCCAGCCTGCCGGAGATTCCGGGCTGGTCGGTCGCCGTGCGCTACCAGCCCGCGAGCGACACCGCCGAGATCGGCGGCGACTTCTATGAGGTGCTGGACCTCGGCGGACCGCTGCTGGTGGCGATCGGAGACATCCAGGGCCACTCCCTGGCGGCCGCGACGGTGATGGCCGAGGTGCGCCATGCGCTCCGGGCCTTCGCCGACGAGGGCCACGACGCAGAGGCGATCCTGGCGCGGCTCAACAGCATCATCCTGCGCTTCCACCCCAGGCAGACCGCCACGCTCTGCCTGATGACCCTTGACCCGCTCAGCGGAAGCCTCCGGATCATCAGCGGCGGCCACCCGCCGGCGCTGCTCATCGACGCAGACGGGGCCCGGTACGGCAAGGGCGGCGGGCTGCTCATCGGCTTTCCCTTCGACGCTGCGGGCATCGAGGAGACCGTGATCGAGCCGGGCGGCACCGTGGTCCTGTACACCGACGGGCTGATCGAGGACCGGGGTGTGCCCCTGGACGACAACTTCGAACGGCTGCGTGCCCTGGCCGCCCCGGCCGAGCCCGATCTCGAGGCCTTCACCGACCGCATCCTCGCCGAGTTCGGTCTCCGCGAGGACGACGTCGCCCTGTTGATCCTCCGCAGGGATCCCGCCCCCGGCTGACCTGACCGGCGTGCGGTGGCATCAGCAGCCGGATCCCTCAGCCGATTCCCATCAGGGCCAGGACGATCAGGGCACCGAAGTGCAGGATGAGGACGACCGAGATCAGCGCGACGAAGACGTACTTGGCGGTGGGCTGGTCGAAGTGCGCGCTCTCCGGGGCCGGGTGGGAGTTCA
>JBDSTJ010000176.1:0-3694 GCA_039928335.1 Streptosporangiaceae bacterium
CCGCGGTGGTCGCCGACGTCGAATGGGACCGGTTCGGGCCGCTGCTCGCCCTGGCCAGGCCGAGCAGGCTCCTGGACACCGTCCCCGCAGCCCCTGTCGTGCCGGAGCCCGGCGACAACACCTCAGATCTGCGCCATGAGCTGGCCGCCGCCCCCGAGACCGAACGGGAGGGCAGGCTGCTGGAACTCGTCCGAACCCACGTGGCCGCCGTCCTCCGCTACCCCTCGGTTGCGGCCGTCGACCCCGCCCTGCCGTTCAAGGAGCTCGGTTTCGACTCCCTGGCGGCGGTGGAGCTCAGGAACCGGTTGCGCGCGGCCACCGGCCTGAGCCTGCCGACCACCCTGGTGTTCGACCACCCGACTCCCAGTACGCTGGCGGCCCATCTCCTGCTCCGCGTGCTCCCCGAAGCTTCGGCCGACCCCGGCTCGGGCCACCTCGACGAGGTCGAGACCGCCCTGGCGGCCCTGTCCGCGAACGACCCCCGCCGGGCCAGCCTGGTGAACCGCCTCCAGGCCCTCGTCTGGAGGTTCGCCCCGGCCTCAACCGAGCAGGACAACGCAAGCCTGGACACCGCGAGCGCCGACGAGATGTTCGCCCTGCTCGACCGCGAACTGGGCGCCTGACCACGGAAGACCCCCGCACGGAATCCCGCGCGGGGGTCTTTCGGCCTTGACGATCCGGTCAGCGAGCGGTCAACGACCCTGCCAGGGAGAGGAGGTCCGCGGCCACCCGGGCGGGGTGCTGGGCGTGCAGGTCGTGGTCGGAGTCCAGGTACTCGCGGATGGACGCGGAGGGCAGGGCGGCCGCGGCCGACTCGACGACGGAGCGGATGCGCTGGGCCCAGCGGCGGTCGATGCCCTTGGGGAGGGCGGGCATCAGGAGGACGGGTGCGGTGATGGCGGGGAAGTAACGGGCCGGCGGGTCGTCCCAGATGCTGCGGAGGATCTCGGCCTGGCGGTCGGCGGTGGGGCGGGGGCTCAGCGAACCGTCGGGGTGGACTGTCATGGAGGCCATGGACGCCTCGACGGCGGTCGGCGACCAGGTCGGGTGGATGGCCCGCAACGAGTCGCGGACTCCGTCGGGGGAGAGCCGGGCCAGGTTGGGGCGGGGCAGAGACGCCGAGTAGCGGTCCCAGGAGCCGAACGCGGCGCTCGGGTCGAGCCAGCCGCCGTCGAGCAGGGCCAGCGCGGCGACCAGGTCGGGCTGCTCGGCGGCGAGGCGGACCGCGACGTGCCCGCCCCAGGAGTGGCCGGCGACGACGGCCCGGCTCAGACCCAACCGCGAGCAGAGCCCGGCGAGGTCGGCGGCGGCGGTGGCCGTGTCGTGACCGTGGTCGGGTGAGTCGGACTCGCCGTGGCCGCGCAGGTCGACCGCGTAGACCGCATGGCCCTTCCCGGCGAGCACCTCGGCGACCTCGTCCCACACCCGGGCGTTCGCGGCCATGCCGTGGACCAGCAGGAACGGCGGCAGCCGCCCGCCCGGCCGGTGCCGGACGCGCAACGTCACCTCCCCGGCCGCACGCACAGCGAGGCAGCCCAGGGTCATCGGGGTTTGCGGGCGACGGCGATCACGTACTCCCGTGAGGCCGCGCGCAGGTCGGAGAGCTTGATGAACAGGTTCATGCCCCGCCTGTTCTTGGCGGAGTTGAACTCCGTCCGGCTCAGGGCCTGCGTGCAGCGCCCGCGGACGAACTCCGCCTGCGGCAGCAGTACCCGGTCGGTGATGTCACGGACGTCGACGTCGGCGAAGCCCGCCAGGGCGAGCCGTTCGGCGTAGACCGCCCGGGAGTGCCAGTTGGCGTCCGGGATGATCTGGCTGCGCCGCCAGTCGTCGAGCCGTTCCAGCACGCTCCGCCGACCGCGGCGCGCCGGGTTGGGCAGCATGTCGGCCGTGGCCAGGACCCCGCCGGGGCGCAGCACCCGCAGCGCCTCCTCGAAGAACCGTTGCCGGGTGTCGAAGTGCACGGCCGACTCGAGGGCGACGACGACGTCGAACGAGGCGTCCTGGAACGGCAGCGACGTGCCGGAGCCCACCCGCATGTCGAGCCGGTCCTCGAGCTTCAGCTCGGCTGCGCGGTCCCGGGCGACCCGGACCTGGCTCGGCGACACGTTGAGGCCCACGATCTGGGCGGGATTCCTGGTCTGCAACCAGAAGAGGTCCTGCTCGCCGTAGCCGAAGCCCACGTCGAGAACCCGGTCGCCGGCGCTGATGCCCGCCGCCGCACCGAGCTGCTCCGCGAGCTTCTCACTGGCCTCGTCGTGGTCGGCGCAGCCGGGCTCCCAGTAACCCATGTTCACGTAGAGCTGCTTGATGCCCATGATGTCGCGGTAGTCGCTCTTGCTGGTGAGCCGCCGGTCGAGCATCTCGTAGAACGAGCGGACCTTCGTCTCGGGGGAGGCGGTGAAGTACCGGAACATGCGGGGGACGTTGCCCAGTACGTTCCGGACCCGCCCGCCGTCCTTCTCGATGATCACTTGATTGCTCATCTTCGACCTTTCGGGTCAGATCCGGTCCGGGGACCGCTACAAGGCCTCGGTGTAGGCCTCGACGAGGTACTCGGCGAGCTGGGTCGGGTTGGGGTACTCGATGATGGCGACGAGGGGGATCTCGACGTTGGTGAGCGCCATCAGGTTGCGGTTGAGCTCGAGGGCCTTGAGGGAGGTGAGGCCGTTGGCGAGGAAGTCGGTGTCGTCGTCGACCTCCACCGAGAGGATTCTGGCGGCCTGCTCGCACACGGTGTCGCGCAGGATCTGCGCACGCTCCTCGGGCCCGGCCTCGCTCAGGCTCTCGCGCAGGGCGGTGCCGTCCAGCCCGGGGTCCTCGTCGGTGAACTCCGCGGTCGGGTCCGGTTCGAACTCCGGAACGTCGTCGAAGAGCTGTGTCCTGCCCGGTTCTGAACTCATGGAGAACTCCTGCCAATCGATATCGGCCAGGACGGCGGTTGCCGTCTGCTGTTCGACCGCCTGGCGCAGCATGGCGCCCGCCGAGCGGGACGAGATCGCGTTCATTCCGTACGGGTGGGCCCGGTCCGGTTCGTCGACGGGGCCCCAGCTGAGCGAGGTGGCCGGCACGCCGCGCGCCCGCAGCTGCTGGGTCAACGCGTCGAGGTGGGCGTGTGCGGGGCTGCCGCCGAGGATGCCCTCGGCACAGGAGCACAGGACGAACGCCACCAGGTCGTGGTCGAGGGCGAGCCCGCACAGGTTGCGAGCCGCCCCCACGGGGTCGGTGCCGTCGCGGCCCAGCGCGGGCGCGAGATGGACCACGACGGTCAGCGGATGCCCGGCGGGGAGCTCCGCGACGAGCGCGGTGAGGGCGTCGGAGTCGGCGGGGTCGACGGTGGAGCGGGAGACACTCACGCCTGCGTCGGCCAGGTCGGCGGCCGGGTCGGCGGCCGGGTCGTCGGCCGGGGCGTCGGCGGTGAGCAACAGCAGGTGTCCGGCGCCCGCGTCGGCGAGCCAGCGGGCGGTGTCGGCGCCGAGCTCGGTGTCGGCGCCGGTGATCAGAGCGGTTCCGTGCGTCCTCCAGCCGGTGCCCCGCTGGGGAACGGTGCGTACCAGGCGTCGCGCGAAACAGCCATCGGGGCGTACCGCCACCTCGGTCTCGCCGCCCTCGCCCGCCAGCACCCGCACCAAACGCCGGGCGGTCCGGTCGTCGAGGCTGCCGGGCAGGTCGATCAGAGCGCCCCGGCCGGCCA
>JBDSTJ010000177.1:0-2664 GCA_039928335.1 Streptosporangiaceae bacterium
GTTCTCGCGCTTCCTGCCCTATGCGGTCATCTTCGACACCGTCGCGCCCTGGGCCAGGACGGTGGAGGACGCGGGGGTCGAGGGCGGCGACAACCTCTACTGGTACGAGGGGCCCGCCGAATGGGACCTGTCGAAGTTCGCCGAGTCGATGCGGGCCTTCACCTTCAGCCTCTCGGGCGCGATCTCACAGTCGCGGCCGTTCCGCGGGTGACCTGACCAGGCGGATCCAGGCCCGGATGCAGGACTCCTTCACCTGGAACTGTGCCGGCCGGTACTCCGAGCGCTCGGCCCGGTCCGGCAGGTGGCAGACCACGCTCTGGTAGACCGCGTCGGAGACAATGAACCCCAGGTCTGCGCCGCTGTCGGCCAGGTTCTGCCGGAGCACCGGCGAGTCCAGCAGCCGGGCGGTGTGGTTGATGGCCGTACCGTTCACGCCGTTGCCGTCGGACTCGACCGGGCCGACGTGCAGGGCGACCCGCAGCGCGAACCGGGTGGCCTCGGGCGCCAGCCGGTTGTGGTCCTCCAGTGATTCGGCCAGCCGGGAGATCAGCGGCTTGATCAGGCTCCCGGTCGGGGTCGCCGACGGCGCGATCAGGAGCACGCCGTCACCCCGGTCCTCCCGGTGGCACTCGCGCCACGGCACCCCCGAGGACTCCGCGGCCCGCTGGAAGAAGGCGTAGAGGGCACGCCGGATCTCCAGCCGGTCGGCGTCGTCGCGGTGCGCGCCGGTGAAGGACACCACGTCCACGAACAGGACCGGGCAGTACTGGCCCTCGAACCAGGGCGGCCGCACCTGGGGCGGGTCGGGCTGGGCCTCGGTGAGCCGCTCGTACATCTGGTCGCCGACCAGCGTCAGCACCCGTGGGAAACGCGACACGAACGACCGGAACCGCGCGGTCTCGATCACCAGGGCCGCCACGGTCTCCACCGCGAACACCGAGGCCGATCGGACGTTGACGTCCAGCGCCGCGCGCTCGCCCACCAGGTCGCCGGGGCCGCGGTGGGCGATGACGCCCCGGCCGGTCACCCGGATCTCGGTCAGCCCCGACAGGATGACGAACACCCGGTCGGCGTGGTCGGCCTGCTTGCACAGGAACGATCCAGCCAGGAAGTTCACCGTCGCGGCCTGCTCCAGCAGTGCGGTCCGCTCGGGTACGGTCAGCTGCGGCCAGAAGTCACCCTTGCGGGCGGCCTCGAGCGGCTTGAGCCGCGCGGGCAGGGTCTGCACCTGCGGCGCGTACCTCGACGGGTGGGCGGCACAGGCGGCCAGCGGGACCTTGAAGAAGGCGTGGGCGTCGCTCTGCTGCACCTTGATCAGATCGTCGACGTTCTCGGCGAGCGCGCTGCCCCGCCGGACCAGCAGCATCCGGTTGCGGGCGAAGGCGAAGGCGAGCACCCACAGCGGGCCCGACAGGGCCACGACGACCACCAGGAACTGGACCATGAACAGGGTGCCGACCCGGGTGAACACGAAGACCACGCCGACGAGGCCGACGGACCCCGTGACGGAGCCGGTGACGACCTGGCGCCTGCGGAGCACCGGGGATCCGGCCGGGCGTCGTACCGGTTCCACCGGGCCTTGCGGTCTGCTCATGAATGGCACCCCGCAGGGCCGCGAAAAAGGGAAGCAGGGCGTTCTCGGCACGCGGTCGACGGAGTTCGAACCCTGGTGCCGAGTCCTGGGACATAGAGCGGACCATACTGTCCGAGGTTACCGATTTGCCTGGTCAGCGGGGGGATTGACGGCATCGGGTCGTCTTCCTTAATGGACCATCCGGCCCGTCCCACCGATTTTCTGGCTGTCACCTGAACCGGCGCGGCGGGCGGGATGGTTCGCTTCTTTGCTTATCGGTGAGACCACTCAGAACTCTGTGCGGTTCCACGCCAGCCTAATCTGACCCACTATCGCCGGTCCGCCCATGAGGTCGGGGGTGGCCAACTCCTCGAGCACCGGCGCATCCTCGACACCGAGTGCGCGCAGCAGGGCCACCGTGACCGGGGTACGGGCCCGCATCGCGCCATCCTCGATCTTGACGACGCCGGCTCTGCCGTCGGCGAGGGCGAAGGCGTCGACGCCCTCCGCCCCGCACTTGATCAGCAGCCCGGGAATCGCGTCCATCAGCGTGCGCTCCGCACGGCGGGTGCCCGAGGCCCACTCCGGATGGGCCCGCATCGCGGCGGCGACCCGATGCTCGGCGGTGACCTCGGGAGCCTGGAGCAGCCTGCGGAACGCCCGAGCCAGGCCGAGCGGGCTGAGCGCGAACAACGGGGCCCCGCATCCGTCGACGCCGACGGCGGCGACCGGCTCACCGGTGAACTCCTCGACCACCTCGCGCACGGCCCGCTGCAGCGGGTGCCCGGCGGCCAGGTAGGTCTCCGTCGGCCAGCCGTTGAGCGCGCAGGTGGCGAGCATCGCCGCGTGCTTGCCCGAGCAGTTCATGCTCAGCGCCGACGCCTCGCCACCGGCTCGGATCAGCGCGTCCTTCACATCGTCCAGCAGCGGCCACCCGGCGTACGTCTCCGGAACGACCCGTGACGAGCTCGCGCTGCTCACCGCGATCCCGGGCTCGATCGGCAAGGCCGGAGCGGAGTCCTGCTATGCGGTGGCGTTGGCCGACGGTCGGGCGTTCGCACTGAAGACCGACGACGGGGCCCCGCGGGTTC
>JBDSTJ010000178.1:0-10427 GCA_039928335.1 Streptosporangiaceae bacterium
GGCTGCGCGGCGAGCAGCCGCGGCAGCAACTCCCGGACCGGATCGGTCAGGAGCCGCCCGCCGCAGAGCGCGCGCAGCTCCTCGAGGTGGGCGGCGAACCCCGGCCGGTGCCCGTACAGCACGGTGAACCGCCGGTCCCAGAGCAGGGCGGCCCGCACGTGCGACAGGATCGGGGTGATGCCGATCCCGCCCGCGACCAGCAGATGCCGCCGTGCGGACAGCACCGGCGGGAACATGCTCCGCGGCCCCGACGCCTCGACGAGGTCGCCGGCGGAGAGCCGGTGCATCCGGGCCGAGCCGCCCGCGCCGTCCGGCCGCAGCAGGACCGAGACGCGGTACTCCGTCGAGACCGCCCCGGATCCGGTCAGGGAGTAGGCGTTGCGCCCGACCACCAGGTGGCTGCCCGGGGTGTAGGGCGGGAGCGTGCCGCCGCCGGGCCGTCCGAGCCTGATCTCGCGCACCGCGTGGCAGGCGTCCGCGACGCCGAGGACCTCAAGGTTCACGCTTGAACCCCAGGAACGCCGCGAGTCGGCGTGAGTGATGGCCGGTGACGGTGAGGTGGAGCCCGCACCCGGAACAGACCGGACCGGGCCCGATCGTGCGGCAGTGCGCGCAGTAGACCCGCTTCGGGCCGGCTGAGGTGACCACGGCGTGGATCTCCGCTGGGACGGCCCCGGCCCGGACGGCTTCGGCCCTGAGGACCTGCACCTCGGCGGACGGCCCGCAGAGCAGCAGCCGCCAGCCGACCACCACCGCCGCGAGTTCGGCCCGGAAGTCCGCGAGCAGCGGCTCGTCCAGCCGGTCGGCGTGCCGTTGCCAGAGCGGTGAGTCCGCGAGCTGTACGGCCCAGCCGGCGGCGACGCCCCGGGCCTGGTCGCCGAGGGAGAGGAGGGCGTACGAGCGGCCGTCCGGCACGACGTCGGTCACGCCTCCCAGCATGCCGCAAACCGGGCTGTATCCACCACCGGCGGCTCGCAGACCAGGTGATCACCGCCCCGCCTGCGAGCAGATTGGCTCTTGGCGTGGTATCTCTCGGAGTTATGCGCGTAGAACTCAGAGTTGCGGTCGTCCTGGTGGTCGGCATACTCGCTGGTTGCGGCGGGACCAAGGGCGCGGGCGCCGTCGCCCTTGGCACGGACGTCACCCTCGCTCCCGGGCAGAGCATCCGGCTGGCCAGGGACGGTGTCAAGATCAAGTTCGTGGGGGTGACCGGGGACAGCCGCTGTCCCCGGGGCGTCAGCTGCGTGTGGGAGGGCGACGCGACGGTGACGCTCTCCGATGCCGGCAAGACCTCCTACCAGCTGCACACCAACGCGGGCGCGGTCCGGATGGTGATGATCTCGGGGCATGAGGTGAGGCTGGTCAGGCTGTCTCCGCAGCCCCGGGCCGGTAGTCCCATCCAGCAAAGGGACTACCGCGCCACGCTCCGAATCGACTGACGGTGAACATCGACAAGATCGCCTGGATCCGGCTGGAGAACGGGCGCATTCTCAGCACCCGGTCCCGCGGCCGGGACGCCTACTACCTGCCGGGCGGCAAGCGCGAACCGGGCGAGAGCGACCTTGACACGCTCGTCCGGGAGATCCTCGAAGAACTCACCGTCACCATCGTGGGCCCGGCCTACTTTGGCACGTTCCAGGCTCAGGCCGACGGCCACCCGGTCGGCGTCGAGGTGCAGATGACCTGCTACACCGGCGACTACCGGGGCGAACTCGCGGCGAGCAACGAGATCGAGGAGATCGTCTGGCTGACCTACGCCGACCGCGGCCGGGTGTCACCCGTCGACCAGCTGATCTTCGACCGGTTGCGCGCCTCCGGTGACCTCGACCCCGCCTGACGTCAGCCCGGAGCGGTGAAATGGGAGAGGACCTCCGGGTTGGCCATGCTGTCGCGGTTCGCGGCCGTGGCGGGGTCCGCGCCCAGGAGGATCTTGCGGACGGGGACCTCGAGTTTCTTGCCCGACAGGGTGCGCGGGATGCCGGGCACGACCCGGATCCGGTCGGGCACGTGCCGGGGCGACAGCGAACCCCCGATGGCGGCCCTGAGGCGGGTGGCCAGGTCCTCGTCGAGGCCGGCTCCGGGGACCAGCTGCAGGTAGAGGATCAGCAGGCCGTCCGCGCCGAGCTGGCCTGTGTCGATGACGAGACTGTCGGCGATCTCATCGAAGGCCTCGACGACCCGGTAGAAGTCGCTGGTGCCCATCCGGACGCCGCCCCGGTTGAGGGTGGAGTCGGAGCGGCCGTAGATGACGCAGCCGCCGTCGGGAAGGATCTTGATCCAGTCGCCGTGCCGCCACACGCCGGGGAAGTCCTCGAAGTAGGCCTCGCGGTAGCGGCTCTGGCCGGTGTCGTTCCACAGGCCGACGGGCATGCACGGCATGGGCTCGGTGAGGACGAGCTCGCCGACCTGGTCGAGCTGCGGGCGGCCGGCGTCGTCGAAGGACTCGACCTTCGCGCCGAGGGTCCGGCACTGGATCACCCCGGCCCGGACCGGGAGCAGCGGGGAGGGACCGACGAAACCGGTGCACACGTCGGTACCGCCGGACAGCGAACCGAGCAGGACGTCGGCGGAGACCGCCTCATACACCCAGTCGAAGCCCTCGGGCGGCAGCGGCGAACCGGTCGAGCCGAGGACGCGCAGCCGGGACAGGTCCAGGTCGCGGCCGGGCGTGAGGCCGGCCTTGCGGGAGGCCATCAGATACGGTGCGCCGACGCCGAAGTGCGTGGCCCGGGTCTCGGCGGCCAGCCGCCAGAGGGCGTCGCCGTGGGGCGCGCCGTCGAAAAGGACCACGGTCGCGCCCAGCATCAGGCCGCCGACCAGGTAGTTCCACATCATCCAGCCGGTCGTGGTGAACCAGAGGAAGACGTCGCCCTCGCCGAGGTCCTGGTGCAGACTGAGCGACTTCAGGTGTTCCAGCACGATGCCGCCGTGCCCGTGCACGATCGGCTTGGGCAGGCCGGTGGTGCCGGAGGAGTACACGATCCACAGCGGGTGCTCGAACGGCACCCGGTCGAAGGCGGGCTCGCCCGGCCGCTGGAACCGCGGGTAGGGGATGGTGCCGTCGAGTTCGCCGCCGACCAGGACGGTCGCGGTGAGCGTCGGCAGGGCCGCCTGGATCTCGCCGACGACCTCGCGGCGGTCGTAGGACCTGCCGTTGTAGCGGTATCCGGCGACCGCGATCAGCACCTTGGGCGTGATCTGGGTGAACCGGTCGATGACGCTGGGCGCGCCGAAGTCGGGGGAGCAGGAGGACCAGATCGCGCCCAGCGACGCGGTGGCCAGCAGCAGCACCAGCGCCTCGGGGATGTTCGGCAGGTAGGCCGCGACCCGGTCGCCGGAGCCGACCCCGAGGGCGACCAGGCCGGCGCGGGCCCGGCCGACCTCGGCGGACAGCTCCGCCCAGGTCAGGTCCCGGCCGGTGCCGTCCTCGGACCGGAAGACCACGGCGGTGCCGCCGCCGGAGCCGTAGCGCAGCATGTTCTCGGCGTAGTTGAGGCGTGCGTCCGGATACCAGTGCAGGCCGTCGACGGGGGTCGGGCCGCCGGTGCGGACCGGGCCGTCACCGCGGGTGCCGACGACCTCGAAGTAGGCCCAGATGGAGTCCCAGAACGCGTCGACCTCGGTGACCGACCACGTCCACGCCTCGTCGTAGGTCGCCGGCCTGACCGGTAGCCAGTCCAGGTACCGCGCGACCTCGGGGGTCCGGTCGGCCGGCGGACGCCACAGCTCGCCGCTCACGACAGCCCCAGCTGCCGCGAGATGATCATACGTTGGACCTCGGACGTGCCCTCGCCGATCTCGAGGATCTTCGCATCGCGGTAGAAGCGGCCGACCGCGAACTCGTTCATGAAACCGTAGCCGCCGAAGATCTGGGTGGCGTCCCTGGCGTTGTCCATCGCGGCGTTGGAGGCGACCAGCTTGGCGATCGCGGCCTCCTTCTTGAACGGCTGCCCGGCGAGCATCCGGGCGGCCGCCGCGTAGTAGGCCGTCCTGGCGGTCCACGCCCGCAGCTCCATGTCCGCGATCTTGAACTGGATGGCCTGGTACTCCCCGATGGCCCGGCCGAACGCCACCCGCTCCTTCACGTAGCGCAGGCACTCGTCGATGCAGCCCTGGGCGAGGCCGACACTGAGCGCGGCGATCGCGATCCGGCCCTCGTCGAGGGTCCGCAGGAACTGGGCGTACCCCCGGCCGCGTTCGCCGACCAGGTTCGCCGCCGGGACCCGGACGTCGGTGAAGGACAGCTCGTGGGTGTCGGAGCAGTTCCAGCCGACCTTGGAGTACTTCCGGCCGACCGTGAAGCCCGGGGTGCCGCTCGGCACCAGGATCGTGGAGATCTCGCGTTCGCCGGTGAGCGCGGTGACGGTGACGAACGAGGTGATGTCGGTGCCGGAGTTGGTGATGAACGCCTTCGACCCGTTGATCACCCAGTGGTCGCCGTCGAGCCGCGCGGTGGTGCGCATGCCGCCGGGCACGTCCGAGCCGCCGCCGGGCTCGGTCAGGCCGAACCCGCCGAGGCGCTCCCCGGTGACCAGGCGCGGCAGCCAGGTGGCCTTCTGCTCCTCGGAGCCGAACCGGAACAGCGGCATCGCGCCGAGTGACACCCCGGCCTCCAGAGTGATCGCCACCGACGAGTCGACCCGGGCCAGCTCCTCCAGCGCCAGGCAGAGGGTGAAGTAGTCGCCGCCCATGCCGCCGGCCTCCTCGGGGAACGGCAGGCCGAACAGGCCCATCCGGCCCATCCCGGCGACGATCTCGTACGGGAACTCGCACCGCTCGTACAGGTCCGAGATCACCGGGGCGACGCTCTGCCGGGCGAACTCCGCCACGCTGTCCTTCAGCGCCGTCTGCTCCTCGGTGAGGGTGAAGTCGATCATTTGGTGCTCCTTGCGGTCACGACGCGTGAAGGGGAGGGGCGGCCGAGCTTCCCGGCCATCCACTCGCTGGTCTCGATGAGCCGGTCGAGGTCGACGCCGTGGGCGACGCCGAGCCCGTCCAGCATCCAGACGAGGTCCTCGGTGGCGAGGTTGCCGGTGGCGCTCCCTGCGTACGGGCAGCCGCCCAGGCCGCCGGCGGAGGCGTCGACGGTGGTGACGCCCGCCTGCAGCGCGGCGAAGGTGTTGGCGAGGGCCTGGCCGTAGGTGTCGTGGAAGTGCACGGCGAGCCGGTCCGGTCCGCCGAACGCCCCGATCAGGTCGAGCACGTGACCGGCGGTGCCGACGCCGATGGTGTCGCCGATGCTCAGCTCGTAACAGCCCAGGTCGAGCAGGCGCCTGCCGGCCGTGACGACCTGGCCGACCGGGACGTCGCCCTCCCAGGGGTCGCCGAAGCACATCGACAGGTAGCCCCTGACCCGAAGCCCCTCGCTCAGCGCGCGGGAGACGACCGGTTCGAACATCGCGAACTGCTCGGCGTAGGAGCGGTTCAGATTGCGCCGGGCGAAGGTCTCGGTGGCGCTGCCGAAGATCGCGATCTCCTGGACTCCGGCTTCCAGGGCTCGGTCCAGGCCCCGCTCGTTCGGCACGAGCACCGGATAACGGACGCCGTCGCGGCGGTCCAGGATCGCCAGCAGTTCACCGGCGTCGGCCAGCTGCGGCACCCACTTGGGGTGGACGAAACTGGTGGCCTCGATCGTGGTGAGGCCCGCGTCGGCGAGCCTGGCGAGGAACTCGGCCTTCACCTCGACGGGCAGGACCGTCTTCTCGTTCTGCAGCCCGTCCCGCGCCCCCACCTCGTAGATGGTGATCTTCTCCGGGATCATGCTCGGCCCTCCTCAGGAGTGATCTCGGCCAGGACGGCGTCAAGCGCGACCTGGTCTCCGGCCCGGACCGGCAGGCGGCTCACCGTTCCGGCGATCGCGGCGGTCACGGTGTGCTCCATCTTCATCGCCTCGACGATCACGACCGGCTGACCCGCCTCGACGGTGTCACCGCCGGCGACCTTGACGGCGAGCACCGTGCCGGGCATCGGGCTGCGCAGGATCCCGCCCGCGACGGCCGCTGCGCCGCCGCCGGCCGCGCGTTCGGCCTCGCGCACCGCCCAGGCACCGCCGTCCCGGCCGATCCAGAGGGTCCCGCCGTCCCAGGCGATCTGGTACGGAGCGGTCCGGCCACCGGTGACGAGGGTGTCGCCGACCCGCACCTGCGTGCCCCGGACCGAGACCGCGACGGGCTCGCCGCCGTCGACGGTCAGCTGCCAGGTCGTCCAGGCGGGACCGCCCAGCCGCCAGCCGTCGGCGAGGTCCCACGGATCGTCCCCTGCGGGCCGCAGGGCCCGCATGTGCTCGACCGCGGCGGTGGCCAGCACCCAGTCGTGGTCCTGCGGCGTAGGCAGGTCCGCGCGCTCGACCAGCCCGGTGTCGAGCCGGCCCGCGACCACGTCGGGGTGGGCCAGAAGCGACCTGAGATAGGCGATGTTGGTGCCGACCCCGAGCAGGGTGTAGGACCCGAGGGCCCCGCCCAGGCGTCGCAGCGCGGTCTCCCGGTCGGGCGCGTGGACGATCACCTTGGCGAGCATCGGGTCGTAGCGGCTGCCGACCACGCTGCCCTCGGCGACGCCGGAGTCGACCCGCGCGCCTTCGGGTTCCCCGAGCAGCAGCACCCGTCCGCCGGTGGGCAGGAACCCGCGCGCGGGGTCCTCGGCGTAGACCCGGGCCTCGATCGCGTGCCCGGTCAGCGAGACCTGCTCCTGGGTGAACGGCAGCGGTTCGCCGGATGCGGCCCTGAGCTGCAGTTCGACCAGGTCCAGGCCGGTGACCAGCTCAGTGACCGGGTGCTCCACCTGGAGCCGGGTGTTCATCTCCATGAAGTAGTAGTCCGCCGGCCGGTCCGCCGAGACGATGTACTCCACCGTCCCCGCGCCGACGTAGCCGACGGCCCGTGCCGCGGCGACCGCGCTCGCGCCCATCCGGGACCGTTGCGCGGCGTCCAGGAGCGGCGACGGGGCCTCCTCGATGATTTTCTGGTGCCGGCGCTGCAGGCTGCACTCGCGCTCGCCCAGGTGGACGGTGTTGCCGTGGGCGTCGGCGAACACCTGGATCTCGATGTGCCGGGGGTTCGCCACGAACCGCTCGGCCAGCAGGGTGTCGTCCCCGAACGAGCCGAGCGCCTCACGCCGTGCCGACGCGATCGCCTCGGCCAGGTCGGCCTCCGTGCGGACCAGCCGCATCCCCTTGCCGCCGCCGCCCGCCGACGGTTTGAGCAGCACCGGAAGGCCGATCTCCAGCGCCGCCTCGATCAACTGCCCGTCGGTGAGGCCGCTCTCGTTCCGGCCCGGCACGACGGGCACGCCCGCGGCGGACACGGTCTGCTTGGCGCGGATCTTGTCGCCCATCGTTTCGATCGCCGAGGCGGGCGGGCCGACGAAGACCAGCCCGGCGGCCTCGCAGGCACGGGCGAACGCGGCGTTCTCGGCGAGGAACCCGTAGCCGGGATGCACCGCTTCGGCGCCGGTGAGCCGTGCGGCGTCGAGGACGGCGTCGGCGTCCAGATAGGACGGGATCAGTATGGCCTCGTCCGCGAGCCGGACGTGCGGTGCGCCCGCGTCGTCGGCCGCGTGCACGGCGACGGCTCGCACGCCCAGCCGCCGCAGCGTGCGGATGATCCGGACGGCGATCTCGCCCCGGTTGGCGATCAGGACACTCTGGAACATGCGGCTCACATCCGGAAGACGCCGTAGCCGACGGGCTCCAGCGGTGCGTTGGCGGCGGCGGACAGGGCCAGACCCAGGGTGCGGCGGGTGTCGATCGGGTCGATGACCCCGTCGTCCCACAGCCGGGCGGTGGAGTAGTAGGGGTTGCCCTGCCGTTCGTACTGTTGGCGGATCACGGTCGGGTCGGTGTCGCCCACCGAGGACAGCACCTGCGCGGCCTGCTCGCCGCCCATCACCGAGATCCGGGCGTTCGGCCACATCCACAGGAACCTGGGGGAGTACGCCCGCCCGCACATCGCGTAGTTGCCGGCCCCGTAGGAGCCGCCGATGACCACGGTGAACTTGGGGACCCGGGCGCAGGACACCGCGGTGACCATCTTCGCGCCGTGCTTGGCGATGCCGCCGGCCTCGTAGTCGCGGCCGACCATAAACCCGGAGATGTTCTGCAGGAACACCAGCGGGATGCTGCGCTGGTCGCACAGCTCGACGAAGTGCGCGCCCTTGAGCGCGGACTCGGCGAACAGGATGCCGTTGTTGGCGACGATCCCGACGGGGTGTCCGTGCAGGTGGGCGAATCCGGTGACGAGTGTGGCGCCGTACTCCTTCTTGAACTCCTGGAACCGGCTGCCGTCGACCAGCCGGGCGATGACCTCCCGCACGTCATAGGGCGTCCGCGGGTCCGGCGGGACGATGCCGCGCAGCTCGCCCTGGTCGTACCGCGGTTCCTCGGCCGGCGCGGTGTCCCAGGGCCGGGGCGTGCGCGGCCCGAGGGTGCCGACGATGCCCCGGACGATCCGCAGCGCGTCGGTGTCGTCGTCGGCGAGGTGGTCGGTCACGCCGGACACCCGGGCGTGCAGGTCACCGCCGCCGAGCTCCTCGGCCGTCACGACCTCGCCAGTGGCCGCCTTCACCAGGGGAGGACCACCCAGGAAGATCGTCCCTTGGTTCCGGACGATCACGGCCTCGTCGCTCATCGCGGGGACGTAGGCCCCGCCGGCGGTGCAGGAGCCGAGCACGGCGGCGATCTGGGCGATGCCGCGCGCCGACAGGTTCGCCTGGTTGAAGAAGATCCTGCCGAAGTGCTCCCGGTCGGGGAAGACGTCGTCCTGCATCGGCAGGAACGCGCCGCCGGAGTCGACCAGGGCGATCGACGGGAGGCGGTTGTGCAGCGCCACCTCCTGGGCCCGCAGGTGCTTCTTGACCGTCATCGGGAAGTAGGTGCCGCCCTTGACCGTCGCGTCGTTGGCGATGATCACGCATTCGCGGCCGGCGACCCGGCCGATCCCGGTGATGATGCTCGCACCCGGGGCCTCGTCGCCGTACAGGCCGTTGGCGGCCAGCGCCGACAGTTCGAGGAACGGCGAACCGGGGTCGAGCAGGGTGTCGACCCGGTCGCGGGGGAGCAGCTTGCCGCGCGCCAGGTGTTTGTCGCGGGCCCTGGCCGGTCCGCCCCGCGCGGCGGTGGCGAGCCGGTCCCCGAGCTCGGCGGCGAGGGCCTCGTTGAGCTCGGCGTTGCGCCTGAAGCTCTCGCCGGCAGGGTCCGCGCGGGTCGGAAGCACGCTCACGATGTTCCCCCCTAAGAAGTTAATGATCACTAACAAATCATATGTTAATCATCATTAACTCGGTCGTCTACACTGAGCCCATGACCGAGGCCCCACCCGGGACTGATACCCAGGACCGGCGCGCACAGATCTTGGCGGCGGCTGCGGAACTTTTTGCCCTGCGCGGGTTCAGGGGAGTGTCCATCGGCGACCTCGGCGCCTCCGTGGGCCTGACCGGGCCCGCCCTCTACCGGCACTTCCGGGGCAAGGACGCCGTCCTGACGGAGATGCTGCTCGGCATCAGCACCCGGCTGCACGAGGAGGGAACCCGCCGGGCGGCCGCGGCAGCCGACCCCGACGGCGCACTGGACGCCCTCATCACCTGGCATGCCTCGTTCGCCCTGGGCAGCCCCGCGCTCATCACCGTCTACGAACGCGAACTCGACCATGTCCCGGAGCCGCGGCGCCGGGAGATCCGCCGGATCCAGCGGTCCTACGTCGAGGAATGGGTCCGGGTCGTCCGCGCGGTCCGTCCCGCGCTCGCCGAGGACGCGGCACGGGCCACGGTCCACGCGGTCTTCGGTTTGCTCAACTCCACCCCGCACAGCGCGACGGCCCTGAGCAGGCCGGAGATGGCGTCGCTGCTGCACCGGCTGGCGTCGGCTGCGCTGCGCGCCTGATTACGGTCTGCTGACGGGACCTGATCCAGGCTGCCCGACCGGCTGGTGCCGGGTTATGTTGGGGCATGCCCGCCCCCTTGGAGCTCGGTGATCCACGCCGGCTCGGTGAATACGACGTACTCGGCCGCCTCGGAGAGGGCGGTCAGGGAATCGTCTATCTGTGCACGGGCCCGGACGGCGTCCGGGTCGCGATCAAGCTGCTCAAGGGTCACACCGACCCGGCGACCCAGCGGCGGCTCGCCCGCGAGCTGGAGGCGGTCAAGCGCGTCGCCCCCTTCTGCACCGCGCAGGTGATCGCCTTCGAGGACAGCTTCATCGTCAGCGAGCTCGTCAACGGGCCGTCGCTGCAGGACCGGGTGCAGCAGGACGGGCCGATCGGCGGAACCGACCTGATCCGGCTGGCCATCGGCACGGCCTCGGCGCTGGCGGCCATCCACGACGCCGGCGTCGTCCACCGCGACTTCAAGCCCGCCAACGTGCTGCTGGGCCCCGACGGCCCGCGGGTGGTGGACTTCGGCATCGCCCGGCAGATCGACGCGGGCAGCTCGATGAC
>JBDSTJ010000179.1:0-4287 GCA_039928335.1 Streptosporangiaceae bacterium
CGCGGTGCTCGCCGGGTGCGTGGCGGCGCTGGCCGGGGTCGCGGTGGCGACGGCGGCCGGCACGGGCGGTGCCGTCACCACCGGAACCGCGGTCACGGCCAAGACCGGGTTGCTCTCGCTACTCGGCGCCAAGACCGCGATGATCGTGGCGGGGGTCGCCGTCGTGGCTTTCGGAGCGGGTGCGGTGTACGTGGCGACCAAGCCGGAGAAGGCCAGGACGCTGCCGGCCGCCGCGGCCTTCGCCTTCACCGACGACACCACGATCACCGCTGCCTATCCGGTGCCCGGACGGCCTCAGCTCCGGGTGACCGGGGCGGGGATCCCTCAGGTCACCGGCGGTGACAAGGCCAGGCGCGAGGCGATCAACGCGGTGTTGCGCGCGCCGGTCGACCAGGCCGTGGCCGGGTCCCGTCGGCTTCTCGAGCGTTCGCCGGGCCTGGGCACGCCGGGTCCGGACTGCGCCGGCCCGACGCTCACGGTCGAGGTCGAGCAGGGGCTTCGGGGGCCCAAGCTGGTCTCGGTGCGGTACCGGATCATCGATGGTCTCGTGTGCAACTCCGAGACCTACATCTCCTACGCCTCGGTCACGGCTGACCTGGCGGAGGCGACGGCCATCACGCCGGTGGCGCTGTTCCGGCCGGGCGCGCTGCCGGACCTCGCCCGGCGGCTGAGGTGGAAGAAGGCCCCGCCGGAGTCCGCCGGATTCTGCCCCGCGCCGCCCCGGACTCTCACCGCCGCCGACCTCGAACTCCGGAAGGGGGCGCGTGCTCCGGTCGTGCTGACCTTCCTCAAGAACGGGCTCGACGTCACCCAGGTGGCCGCCGAGCTGGGCTGTGCCGAGCAGCGCACCCGGATCGCCTACTCCAGGCTGACCGACCTGCTCCAGCCCGACGTCTACGCCAAGGCTCTCGCGGTTCCCTGACCCTGGATGCCAGGTGGGGTCCCGGCTGCCCGTCCACCACCCCGGTCAGGTGATGGGCCTGCCCGCGCGGACCCGTCGGCGGAAGTCCCAGAGGTAGGCGTTGAAGGGGAAGGCGCGGATCAGTGGGGGAAGTGCCCGGTTGAGCCGTGCGGTCAGCCTGATGTAGCGGTCGAAGTGGGCCTGGCTCCTGGCGGACCAGGGCAGGCCCAGTTCGTCGCGGAACTCCTGGGGGAGGAAGCCGGTGGTGACGAAGCGGTTGACCGGGCCGCCCAGCTGCGCCAGGGGTGCCGGCAGGAACTTCAGGTCGGTGAGGTCCAGCAGGAAGGAGCGGGTGGTCTCGTCCGTCCGCACGAGCGCGACAGAGGCGTTCCAGTAGGCCTCGAACGCCGCGCGGTCGGCCGGCCACATGTCCTGCGGGACCTGCAGGGTCGTGCCGAACCGGGCGCCGTGCTGGTAGAGGACCTCGATGGTCTCGGGGTCGAGCTCGCCGTGCAGCAGCTCGTAGATCTGCTCGGTGCCCAGGTAGAGGCAGGCGGCGACCCAGAGCTGGAGGTCACGGTCGAAGGCGTTGTAGGCGACCGGGTCGCCGGGTCCGCTCCGGACCTGCTGGTGCGACCGGTTGACCTCGCGGCGCATGAGCGCCCGCTCGGCGTCGGTACCGAGCATGGCCACGGCGACGTAGCTGAGGGTCGTGCGGCCCCGTTTGACCGGGTGCTTGTCGAGCCGGCCGCTCTCGACTTTGCTCTCGGCGACGCCGTGCCCGACCGGAAGCCGGGACAGCTGCATGATGATGTTGGCGGTGGCGGCGGCTAGGGCGAGGCCGGTCACCGAGTCGCGGACGATCTGCGGGACCGGCCCGGAGACCGGGATCTCCTCCTGGGGCACTGCGGCGCTGCTCATGTCTCTGAGAGTGCACCAAGTAAGTGCTTACTTTCAAGGCCTCTGGAGCACCGTCTCCAGGGACTCCTCGTCCCGGACCACGAACGCCCGCCCGCCGTCGGTGACGACGATCGGGCGCTGGATCAGCGCCGGGTTCGCGGCCAGCACCTCGATCCACTTCGTCCGGTCCCGGACGAGATTCCGCAGGTCGAGCTCCTTGGCGGCCGGCTCGGCCATCCTGGTGATGTCCCACGGCTCCAAGCCCAGCCTGGCCAGGACGTCCTCGAGTTCGGCGACCGTCGGCGGCTGATCGAGATAGCGCCGCTCCTGGACGGTGAACCCCGCCCCGGCCAAGGCGTCCCTGGCCGTACGGCTCTTGGTGCAACGCGGGTTGTGCCAGATCTCCATGCGGCCAGTTTAGGAGAGGCCGCCCCGGAAGGCCCGGGCCACCTCGACGGCGCGGGTCGCCTGGAACGCCATCGCCTCCAGCACCGTCTCGGTCGGCGGGATCTGCCCGTTCTGGGAGACGTGGCTCGTGCCGTAGGGGTTGCCCGCCTGGAACTGGACCGGGTCGGCATAACCGGGCGCGACGATGATCGAGCCCCAGTGGTAGAAGGTGTTGTTGATCGCCAGGATCGTGGACTCCTGGCCGCCGTGCGCGGTCGCCGTGGCGGTGAACGAGGAGCCGATCTTGTTGATCAGCTTGCCCTGGCCCCACAGTCCGCCCGTGGTGTCGATGAACTGCTTGAGCTGGGCGGCCGGCAGGCCGTAGCGGGTCGGCGCACCGAGCAGGATCACGTCCGCCCACTCAAGATCGTCGAGCGCGGCCTCCACCACGTGCTGGGTGGCGGCGGCGTGGCCGGCCCAGCCCTCGTTGGCGGCGATGGCCTCCTGCGGGGCCAGCTCCTTGACCTTGCGCAGCCGGACCTCCGCGCCCGCCTTCTCCGCCGCGGTGGCGGCGGCCTTGGCGAGTGTGAACACGGTCCCGGTGGCGGAGTAGTAGATGACGGCGACGTTGACGTCGGACATGGCTCATTCCCCCGAATGATCGACTCAGCTCCGATCATTCCCATCCGCGCCGGTGCTATTCGCCGATCTGCTCGGCCGTGGCATGCCGGTCCGGGCAGGCGGTCACGAGTCCGACGTTCGGATGTTTGAAAGCACCCTAAAGTGTGCGAACGTCCGTGACGTCCGAGGCGTCCAACGGACATCCCCCTTGGAGGTTGTGATGCAGGTGAGAATGGTGGCGGCCGGGGTGTTCGCCGGCCTGGTGGTCTCCGGCTGCACGGCGTCGTCGAGCCCGGTCGGCACGGAGGCGGTCACCCAGCCGCCGAGCCCCTCGGCCACGCCTGCCGGCCCCACGCCGACACCGGCCCCGGTGGTGCGCAAGGTGTTGAAGCCGGGGGCCAGGGGCGAGGCCGTGCGCGAGCTCCAGCGGAAGCTGACCGACTTGAACTACGACCCGGGGAAGGTCGACGGAAGGTACGGGCAGACGACGCAGTACGCGCTGTGGGCGTTCGAGAAGGTCAACCGGCTCAAGGTCGGCGGGACGGTGGGCACGAAGGTCTGGGCCGCGCTGGACGCGCCCAGGTCGCCCAGGCCGCTCACCTCCCAGCGTGAGGCGAACCGGGTCGACATCGATCTCAAACGGCAGTTCCTGGTCGTCTACAAGGCCGGCCGGGTGGCTCTGATCAGCCACGTCTCCTCCGGCGGTGGCTACCGGTACTGCGCCAAGGACATCGGCGCAACCGTGCCGCGATGCCGCTATGCGGTCACTCAGCTGGGAGACTTCCGCACCGGCCGCCGGGTCACCAGGGCCTGGGACACCGGGCCGCTGGGGAGCCTCTACGCCCCGGTCTACTTCAACGGCGGGATCGCGGTCCACGGCTATCCGGACGTTCCCGCGCAGCCCGCGTCGCACGGTTGTGTTCGAGTCCCGCTGCACACCATGGATCTCTTTCAGGGTGTCGTCGGCACCGGTGTGCCGGTCCACGTTCGCGGCTGACCCGTTTTGTCAGACCCTCATGTTCTCCTCGGACTACTGGTTGAGCTGGTCTTCAGGGTCTTGGTCGAACGCCCGCGACACGCGGGTTCGAACGCATTGACGAGACGCTTACGGTCAGGTTTACTGGGACTACGTCGAACCGGTGTTCGACGTGGTGCGGGACTCGCGGCCCGCGCCTGAAGGTACGGGTGGTCCGGGGCAGCGCAACGAACCGGATCGCACGGCCGGATGGGAGGAGGGGAAGCCTCTCATCCGGCCGGCCCCCCTCGGCGCTGGAACGCGAGCGCTTCACCCGGTGAGCGTCTTCGCGCGCCGGGACGGAAGGAGGCCAGAAATGTCCATCCATACGATCGCCCCCCACCGAGTGCCGACCCGCCGGGTCGCCGCCACCACCCAGGCGACGCTGCAGTCGGCCCGTCAGTTCCTCGCCGAGGCCGCCGAGACGACCCACCCCACGGTCCGCTCCTCCAACGCCCACCTG
>JBDSTJ010000180.1:0-4496 GCA_039928335.1 Streptosporangiaceae bacterium
CGCCGTTGGGGCCGACGAGCCGGACCTCCGGCACGCGAATGCGATCGTTGATACGCGGTTCGGTGATACGCGGTTCGACGCTGATGGGACCTCCCGGGGCCTCTTGCTGTGTAAGCGGTGCGACCTGTCACACCCCGGGCTTCGCCACAAAAGAAAAGCCCCGCATGACGCGCATGCGAGGCCACAACCGGTTGCCCTCCCTGATGAGGGGAGAGCTGGGCTCCACCTGGGTGGAACCGACCGGAACCCTCCAGCCATCGGCCGGTTAGGTGGGAGGTGGCCCTCCGCTTGCGCGCCCAGAGCAACGAAGCTCCGGGCCGGTCAGCTCCCCACACTACCAGCCCCCAGGTCGATCCCCTAATCGTGGGACCGCCTCCTGATCGGCGATCAACGCTTCTTGCTGCCCTTGCCGCCGCGCTTCTCACGGATCTTCATGGTCACCGTGATCGGCGTGCCCTCGAAACCGAACTCCTCGCGAATGCGCCGCTCGATGAACCGGCGGTAGCCGGGCTCGAGGAAACCGGAGGTGAACAGCACGAACTTGGGCGGCCGGACGCTCGCCTGGGTGGCGAACAGCACACGCGGCTGCTTCCCGCCCCGGATGGGGTGGGGGTGGGCGGCCACGAGGTCGTTGAAGAACGTGTTGAGCTTGGAGGTCGGGACCCGGGCACCCCAGTTCTCCAGCGCGGTCTCGACCGCCGGGACCAGCTTCTCCACATGCCTGCCGGTCTTGGCGGAGATGTTGACCCGCGGAGCCCAGCGGGCCATGTGCAGCTGCCGGTCGATCTCCCGGTCCAGGAAGAACCGGCGCTCCTCATCAACCAGGTCCCACTTGTTGTAGGCGATGACCATGGCCCGGCCCGCCTCGATGATGGTCGCGACGATCCGCAGGTCCTGCTCGGCCATCGGGTCACTGGCGTCGACCAGGACGACCGCGACCTCGGCCCGCTCCAGCGCCGACTGGGTCCGCAGGATCGCGTAGAAGTCCGCGCCCTGGTTCTCCTTGTGGCGCTTGCGGATGCCCGCGGTGTCGATGAACCGCCAGGTCTTGCCGCCGAGCTGGATCAGCTCGTCGACCGGGTCCCGGGTGGTGCCGGCGACGGAGTCGACGACCGCCCGGTTCTCGTTGGCCAGTTTGTTGAGCAGGCTGGACTTGCCGACGTTGGGGCGGCCCATCAGCGCGATCCGGCGTGGCCCGCCGGGGGTGTCGATCCGCTCGCGCGGAGCGGGCTCGGGCAGCGCGGCCAGCACCGCGTCCAGCAGGTCACCACTGGTGCGGCCGTGCAGAGCGCTGACCGGCAGTGGCTCTCCGATGCCCAGGCCCCACAGCATGGCCGCGTCGGCCTCGCCGCGCTGGTCGTCGACCTTGTTGGCCGCCAGCACGACCGGCTTGCCCGACTTGCGGAGGATGTCGACGACCTTCTCGTCGATGTCGGTCGCGCCGACCGTCGCGTCGACCACGAACACCACCACGTCGGCGAGTTCGACCGCGAGCTGGGCCTGCACCGCGATCGCCGCGGCCAGACCCATCGAGTCAGGCAGCCAGCCGCCGGTGTCCACCACGGTGAACTCGCGGCCCTGCCAGGTCGCCGCGTAGGCGACCCGGTCCCGGGTCACGCCCGGCACGTCCTCCACGACCGCCTCGCGGCGGCCGATGATCCGGTTGACCAGGGTGGACTTGCCGACGTTGGGCCGTCCCACCACCGCGACGATCGGCAGTTTCCTGATCTCATAGACGCCTTCGTCGCCGTCGTCGAACTCCTCGAAGGACGACGGATCGAAGTCATCCGGGTCGTAGGTCTCGAACTCTTCTGCTGGTGCACCACTGAGGTCTTGCTCGGTCACGGGTTCTTCCTTCCGGTGAGCGTCCCGCTCGCACCGGAGGTCATCCGGTGGTCGCGCGCTCCTTCACGAGCCGTACCACCGCGTCGATCACCTCGGCGAGCCCCAGCTCGGTCGAGTCGATCTCCACGGCGTCGTCGGCCTTGGTCATGGGGGACGTCGTGCGCGTCGAGTCCAGCCGGTCCCGGCGGGCCTGCTCCCTGAGCGTGGTCTCGACCGAGGCGGTGACGTCGTGTTCGAGCTCCTTGGCCCGGCGCAGTGCCCTGGTCTCCTCACTCGCGGTGAGAAAGACCTTGACGGGTGCCTCCGGTGCGACGACCGAACCGATGTCCCGGCCCTCGGCCACGATGCTCCCCGTAGCCATGATCTCACGCTGTAGGCCCACCAGGCGCTGCCTGACCTCGGGAACCCGGCTGACGGCGCTCACCGCGTTGGTCACCGCCCGGGTCCTGATGGGCTCGGACACATCCTCGCCGTCGACCGTGATTCCCGGCACATCGGGATCGGTACTCGAAACGATCACGGGTTCGCCGGATCTGGCGGCCACGGCCGCACCGTCCTCGACGTCGATCCCCTGGTCCAGCATCCACCAGGTGACGGCCCGGTACATCGCCCCGGTGTCCAGGTAGCGGAAGCCGAGCTGCCGGGCGACGCCCTTGGACGCGCTGGACTTGCCGGAGCCGGAGGGGCCGTCCATGGCAATGATCATCTGATGTGTTCCCATCTCAACGGGGTACGGACCAGCCGCGGGCGCGCAGCTCGTCGGCGAGGGTCTCGGCGGCCTCGGGCTTCACCGAGAGTTCGGCCAGGCCGACGGGCAGGCCCGGCGAGTGTTCGATGGCCACGTCCTCGATGTTGACGCCGGCCGCACCGGCCGCCTGGAACAGGCGGCCGAGCTCGCCGGGCTTGTCGGGGACCAGGACCGGGACGATGGCGTAGGCCGACGGGCGGCCGCCGTGCTTGCCGGGGATCCGGGCTCGGCCGGTGTTGCCCCGCTCCAGCAGGTCGCTGACCTTCTTGACTATCACGTCGGCCACCCCGGCCTCGGCCTTGGCGGCCGCCCGGAGCATCGCCGCGGCCAGGGCCAGGTCGCCGGCGACCGCGTCCAGGACCTCGGCCACCGGTTCGGCGTTGGCAGTGAGGATGCCGATCCAGAGCCCGGGATCGCCCGCGGCGATCCGGGTGACGTCGCGCACGCCCTGACCGGCCAGGTTGAGGGCCACGTCGGAGGCCTCGCCGAGGCGCGCGGCCATCGCGGCCGAGACCACGTGCGGGCCGTGCGAGACCAGGGCCACGGCCCGGTCGTGCTCGATCGGGTCGACGATCATGGTCTCGGCACCGCAGGCCTTGGCCAGCGCGGTCACGGCCTCGACGGCCTCGGCGCTGGAGGCCTCGGTGGGGCACAGCGCCCAGGGCCGGCCGAGGAACAGGTCGGCGCGGGCGGCGGCCGGCCCGGAGCGTTCCCGCCCGGCCAGCGGGTGGCCGGGCACGAACCCGGCCAGGTCGCAACCGAGTTCGACGGCGTCCATGACCGGACGGGCCTTCACGCTGGCGACGTCGGTGTAGAACCGGGCCAGGCCGCGCTTCTGGGCGTCCCTGAGGGCGGCGGCCACCTGCGCGGGCGGCACCGCGAGCACCGCGACGTCCGCCGGGTGCGGGGGTTTGGCCGGCAGCGGCTCCCCCGCACCGAGGTCGACCGCCAGGCGCATCGACGCCTGGTCCCGGTCGGCCAGGAAAACCGTGGCACCACTGTCGCGCATGGCCAGCGCGATCGAGGTGCCGATCAGACCGGTCCCGATCACGACGATCTCTGTCATCTGGAAACCTCGGGGTTCACTGGGCTATGTCGAGCCGCAGGGCGGTGGCGCCCCGCAGGTACACGTGCTGCATCGCCGAGCGGGGCTTGTCCGTCTCGATCTGGGCCATGATCCGGATCACCCGGGGCAGCGCGTGCGGCACCGAGATCTCACTCGCGCACAGCAGCGGAACCTCGTGGAAGCCCAGCTTGCGCGCGGCCAGCGCCGGGAACTCAGCGGTCAGGTCCGGGGTGGCCGTGAAGATCACACTGATCACGTCGTCCGTGGTCAGCCCGTTGCGGGCCATGACCTCGGCGACCAGCTCGGTGGTGGCCTCAAGGATCATCCCCCGGTCGTCGGCATCCACCTGGGTGGCCCCGCGCAGTGCTCGTACAGACAAGATCATTCCTCCGACTCAGAGACCGACGGCCTTGTACAGCTGGGCGACTTCCGCCTCGGTGAGGGATCGTACCGAGCCGGACTTCAGGCGGCCGAGCTTGATCGGGCCGAATCCGGTGCGGGCCAGGGCGCGGACCGGGTAGCCGACCTCGGCGAGCATCCTGCGGACGATGTGCTTGCGGCCCTCGTGCAGGCTGACCTCGACCATGGCGCGCTTGGAGGTCTGCTCGACCACCTTGAAGCTGTCGGCGCTGACCAGTCCGTCGTCCAGCTGGATCCCGGCCTTGAGCCGCCTGCCCAGGTCCCGCGCGAGCGGGGCGGGCACGTTCGCCACGTAGGTCTTGGTGACGCCGTAGGAGGGGTGCATCAGGCGGTGGGCCAGTTCCCCGTCGTTGGTCAGCAGGATCAGGCCCTCGGTGTCGGTGTCGAGCCGGCCGACGTGGAAGACCCGCTCGGTGA
>JBDSTJ010000181.1:0-3597 GCA_039928335.1 Streptosporangiaceae bacterium
ATCACCTGGGGGTCGAGGGCGACGGTCCTGGCCGACAGCCGGCGCCAGGCGACCAGCCCGCCGACGCGCATCGCGGTCTGCAGCGGGTCGAGGGTGCGGCCTTCGCCGGCCTCGCCCCGGCCGATGGCATGGAAGAAGTCGGTGACGACGGCGTCGGAGTGCTCGGGGCTGCCGATCCGGTCCACGAAGTGCTGGAGCGACCGCTCGACGACCAGCCGGAGGGTCTCGGAGTAGGGGCCCGCACCGGCGCGGGAGTACTCCCGGACCCGGCGCTGGATCTCGACGATCATCTCGTCGGCGACGGCGGGGAGGTGCGGCCTGATCCGCTCAGCGAGATCCTTGGGGAGTTCGGTCCAGGGATTGCTGTCTGGGGCCATACCGGGTCCTCCCTTCGAACGGCCGATCGAAACGGTACGCCTGGTGCTGATGGCCATTAATCACATGATTGTGGGGGAAAACATGTCCCGGGGAGACATGCTCCGTCAGTGTAGGTCGGACTGAGGCCAGGTCCGGCCGTTGCCTGATCGTAAGTTGTGCGTATTTTGACGGACGGCTGGGTAAGGAGAAGCTGTTCTGGAAGCGACCCGACTGGGGGTCCGCGTGGCAGGGACCGAGAGCAAGCTGGCCGGATCCGGCCGGGCCATCGATGATCGCCTGGGGGGCTCGGCCTTCCTGACCAGGGTGATCCGCAAGTCCTTCCCCGACCACTGGAGCTTCCTGCTCGGCGAGATCGCGCTCTACTCGTTCGTGATCGTCCTGCTGACGGGCGTCTACCTGACCCTGTTCTTCGAGCCGAGCATGGGCGAGGTGGTCTACAACGGGTCCTACCTTCCGCTACGCGGAGTGAGGATGAGCGAGGCCTACGCCTCCACCCTCGACATCACCTTCGAGGTCCGCGGCGGCCTGCTCGTGCGTCAGATGCACCACTGGGCCACGATCCTGTTCCTCGCCGCGATCCTCATCCACATGCTCCGCAACTTCTTCACCGGCGCATTCCGCCGGCCCCGCGAACTCAACTGGGTCATCGGCATCACCCTGTTCACGCTGGTCCTGCTCAACGGCCTTTTCGGCTATTCGCTCCCCGACGACCTGCTCTCCGGTACCGGCCTGCGGATCCTCGAAGGGGTGCTGCTCGGCCTGCCGGTCGTCGGCAGCTACGCGACGATGTTCCTGTTCGGCGGCGAGTTCCCCGGCGAGGCCCTGATCCCGCGGCTGTTCACCATCCACGTGCTGCTGATCCCGGGCATCCTGCTGTTCCTGATCCCGCTGCACGCGGTCGTGCTGACCTGGATCCAGACCCACACCCAGTTTCCGGGCAAGGGCAGCACCAACCGGAGCGTCCAGGGCTACCCGTTCTTCCCGATCTTCATCGGCAAGACGACCGCCTTCCTGCTCTGGGTGGCCGGGACGGTCACCCTGCTCGCCACCTTCGTGCAGATCAACCCGATCTGGCTCTTCGGTCCCTACGACCCGGCCGCGATCAGCGCCGGGTCACAGCCCGACTGGTACATGGGCTTCCTTGAGGGCGCGCTGCGGATCATGCCCGGCTGGGAGATCAACGCCTTCGGGCACACCCTGGCGATGAGTGTCATCGTGCCGGCGCTGGTCGTGCCCGGCGTCCTGTTCACCGGGCTCGGCGCCTACCCGTTCATCGAGCGCTGGATCACCGGAGACCAGCACCTCCACCATGTGCTGGACCGGCCCAGGGACGTTCCCGTGCGCACCGCGATCGGCTCCGCGGGGATTGCCTTCTACGGCGTTCTGTGGGCGGCCGGCGGCAATGACATTCTGGCCCAGAAGCTCAGTCTCAGCCTCTATGCGACGACCTGGTTCTTCCGGTTCGCCTTCTTCCTCGGCCCGGTCCTCGCCTATGTCGTGGCCTACCGGATCTGCCTGGGCCTGCAGCACCGGGACCGCGACCTGGTCACCCACGGTTACGAGACAGGCGTCATCACACTGCTGCCGACCGGCGAGTTCGTCGAGGTCGAGGCCCCGGCCAGGAACATCGAGGCGATCACCGACAGCCGTCCTCCGGTGGCCGTCCCGCTGGCCCGGCAGGCCGTCGACGGCATCGAGCAGCCGTCGTCACGCAGGCCGCTCGGACGGCTCAGAAATGCGCTGAACACCCGGTTCAGGGCGGATCTCGGGATCCCGCCGACGCACGGCCAATCCTTGGAGAAAGCCGACCACGACCACTGACGCGCCGATGGTCCTCGGCCGAGATCCGCGGTCGGTGCTCAGACCGTCGCCCGGCTGAGGGCCTCGGCGGCCGCGGTGGTGCGCAGGATCACCCCGGCGACCATGTCGGGGTCGTCGCTCATCGGGATGTGGCCGCAGCCGGGAAGCCAGACATGCTCGACGTGCGGCAGTAGTTCCCGGGCGCGCAGGGCCTGCTCGACCGGGAGGAGCCGGTCGCGGGTGCCCCAGGCGATCGTGGTGGGGACGTCGGCGAGGCCGCCGGTGAACCGCAGGTCGGCTCCGGCCGCGATGGTGTGGGAGAAGCCGGCCGCGGCCCGCAGAGCCCTGGCGTCGGCGACGAGGGCGTCCCCGTCCACCAGGTGCGGACGGCCGTACAGCATCCGGAACATCAGGTGCCGCTGGAGCGGGGAGGCGACCACCCGGTCGAGGATCGCGCCGGGCACGGCCGCGCCGAGCCGCAGGGCGCGCAGGACCGTGGTGGCGTAGCGGAAGCCCGAGTCGGTGTAGAACCCGGCGGGGGACAGGGCGGTGGCCGAGGTGACGAGCCCGCGTTCGGCCGCTTCGAGGGAGAACAGCCCGCCGAGCGAGTTGCCGGCGATGTGCGGTTTGACCAGGCCGAAGGAGTCAAAGAGCTCCGCCATCACGGCGAGTGTGGACTCGATCGTGTAGGGCGTGCCGTCGGGCAGCGCGGGGGAGGCCCCGAATCCCGGCAGGTCCACGGCGATCACATCGTGCACCTGGGCGAGCTGGTTGAGTACCGGCTCCCAGGCCTGCCACCGATGCCCGATTCCGTGCAGGAGTACGAGGGGCGTGCCCGCGCCGCGACGCTCGTAGACGATGTCCATGAGCGGAATCTAGCCGTAACTGACCCGTCGGTAATATGCGTCTGGTGACAGGGTCTGACTGCGTTGGTTAGCGCTGGGCGACAAGGGCGGCGGGCCTGCGGTGTTCCAGCGCGGTGCGGAGCTGGGCGCGGCCCCGGTGGATCCGGCTGCGCACGGTGCCGAGCTTGACGTTGAGGGTCGCCGCGATCTCCTCGTAGGTCAGTCCCTCGATGTCGCAGAGCACCACCGCCGCCCGGTACTCGGGGGCCAGCGAGTCGAGCGCGGTCTGGACGTCGGCGTCGAGCAGGGCCTCGTCCAGGATCTGGGCGGGGCTGAGCTCGCGGCTGCGCAGGCGCTCGGCGGCCTCGTCCGACAGGGCGTCGAAGCGGATCCGCTGCCGGCGTCGCGCGCCGTCCAGGAAGAGGTTGGTGGTGATCCGGTGCAGCCAGCCCTCGAAGGTGCCCGGGGTGTAGGAGGACAGGGACCGGAACACCCGGACGAAGACGTCCTGGGTGAGGTCCTCGGCGTCGTGCTTGTTGCCTGTTCCGGCTGGCCTACCGGCTGACCGGCAACA
>JBDSTJ010000182.1:0-9605 GCA_039928335.1 Streptosporangiaceae bacterium
GCACGTGCCCCTCTACGGCGAGGGCCTCAACATCCGCGACTGGCTGCACGTCGACGACCACTGCCGGGAGATCCTCGACTGGTGGCTGGCCTATGAGGAGCACCGGGCGCGCGGGATGCCCGGGGCGGCCGGCGGGCTCAGCCGCGAGCAGATGTGGCAGGCCGCCCGGATCCTCGCGCTGCGGCTGTGGGACGCCAACGAGCAGTTCCTGCGGATCGAGGAGCTGACGGAGGTCGCCGAGACCCTGGCGGGCCTCACCGACAGCGGGATGTCCGCCGGGCAGACCGCGCACGTGGTGGGCGCGGGCGGCCTGATGGTCCGCACCGACGACGACCTGTTCGGGTTCATCCACGGGTCGGTCATGGAGTGGCTCGTGGCCGAGCACATCGCCCAGGAGTTCGCGGCCGGCCGCAGCCCCGCCGCGCTGGCCCGCAGACCGCTGTCGCAGCTCACCGTCGACTTCGTCTGCGACCTCGCCGACGCCAGGACCTGCCAGGAGTGGGCCGCGGGGATCCTCGCGGACGCCTCCTCCGCCGAGGTGCCCCGGGGCAACGCCTTCAGGGTGACGACCCGGCTGCGCACCCCCGCGCACACCGACCTGCGGGGCGCGAAGCTGCGCGGGGAGGACCTGTCCTACCGGGACCTCACCCAGGTCGACCTGACCGGCGCGGACCTCACCGACGCCCTGCTGGTCGGGGCCAACCTGACCAGGGCGGTGCTGCGGAACGCCGCCCTGGCCGGGGCCCGGCTGGACGAGGCGAGGCTGACCGGGGCGGACCTGCGCGGTGCGGACCTCAGCCGGGCCAGGCTCGCCCGGGTGGACCTGCGCGACGCCGACATCACCGGCAGCACCTGGCACCGGGCCGCGCTGATCGCCGCCACCGCGGGACCGAGACTGTTCACCGCGCCCGAACTGCGCGGCGCGGCGATCGCGCCCGGTCACCCGGTCGAGGTCCAGTTCGCCCCGTCGGCGGTGGGCGTGCCCTATGGCTTCCACTACAGCACGGGTCGGCTCCCCTCCCCCGTGGCCTACAGCCCGGACGGCACCATGGTGGCGCTGGGCAGTGAGGACGGCGGGGTCCTGATCTGCGACGCCCAGACGGGACTGCCGCTGCGCACCCTGCTCGGGCACCGGGACCGGACCTACGCGGTCGTCTACGCGAGCACCGGCGACCTGCTCGTGACGGGATCGGCCGACGGGACCGTACGGCTCTGGGACACCGCGACCGGTGCCGAACGGCTCCGGCTCGACATCCACCCCGAGGGGGTGTGGCCGGTGCTGCTCGACCCCACCGGGCGGCTGCTCGCCACCGGCGACGCCGAAGGCGTCGTCCGGATCTGGGACGTGCGCACCGGGGAGCCGCTCGCGCGCCTGGCCGGCCACACCCCGCTGATCTACACGGCCGCGTTCAGCCCCGACGGCACGGCCCTGGCCACCGGGGACGCCGAGGGCGCGGTCCGGATCTGGGACGTGCGCGACAACGCCCTCGTCCGGACCTTCGACCACGAGGGCTCGGTCTACCGGCTGCTCTACACCCCCGACGGGTCGCTGATCACCGGCGACTCCCGGGGCTGTGTGCGGATCTGCGACCCCGGCACCGGGGAGACGATCCGGGAGCTGCTCGCCCACACCGGCCGGGTGTACGCGCTGGCGCTCCACGGCGACCTGCTGGCCAGCGGCGACACCGACGGAGCCGTCAACCTGTGGAACCTGAGCGCGGCCCGGCCCGGCCCGGTGTCCCTCCTCGGCCACACCGGGGGCGTCTACCAGGTCGCGTTCGCCCCGGACGGCCGGTATCTCGGCACCGCCGACAGCAACGGCTCGGTCCGCATGTGGGACCCCAGGACCGGGCAGCAGCTCAACGCCCTGTCGGGGCACCGCGGCGCGGTCTGGCCCTTCGCGTTCCGGCCGGACGGCTCCCAGCTCGCCACCACCAGCAATGACGGGACGGCCAGACTCTGGGACACCGCCACCGGCCAGGTGCGGCGGGTCCTGCGCGGCCACGGCCGGCGGATCACCTCGGTCCGGTTCAGCCCGGACGGGACCGCCCTGGCCGCCAGCGGCAACGACGGGGTGGTGCGGCTGTGGGATCCCTGGACCGGCCGGATGACCAGGGCGCTGCACGGTGAGGCCGACCGGCTGACCTCGGCGAGCTACAGCCGCGAGGGTGGCTGGCTGGCGACCGCGAGCAACGACGGCGGTGTCTACCTGCGCCAGGCCGCCACCGGGGAGGCCGGCCGGGAACTGAGCGCCGAGACCGACCATGTCTGGGCGCAGGCGTTCAGCCCCGACGGCACGGTCCTGGCGACCGCCAACGACGATGACAGCGTCCGGCTCTGGTACCACACGACCGGCCGCGAGGTCGCGAACCTCGCCGAGCACCGGGGCCGGGTCAGGTCCATCGACTTCGGCCCGGACGGGCGGCGGGTCGCGACCGGCTGCGACGACGGCAGGGTCCGGGTGTGGGACGCCGCGGACGGGACACTCCTGACGACCCTGCAGGGGCACACCGACCGGGTGTACCAGGTGGTGTTCGACCGGGACGGGACCGTGCTGGCCTCGGCCTCCAACGACGGGACGGCCCGGCTGTGGGACCCCGCCACGGGGGCGACCCTGCACATCCTGACCCGGCACATCGGACGGCTGTGGTCGGCGGCGTTCAGCCCCGACGGGAGCATCCTCGCGACCGCGGGCGACGACCTGGTCGTCCGGCTCTGGGATGTCGCCTCGGGCACGCACCTGCACACGCTGACGGGCCACACCCGCCGGATCTGGTCGGTGGCCTTCGACCCGTCCGGTGAGCTGCTGGCCAGCGGCGGCGACGACGGCTCGATCATCCTGTGGAACATGGGCGAGGCCCCGTCCCGCCGGTCCACCCTGCTCGGCCTGGCCGAGGGCTGGGCGGCGCTCGGACCGGACGGACGGTACAAGTTCGAGGGCAACGTGACGGGCGAGTTCTGGTACGCCGTGGGCATGTGCCGGTTCGAGCCCGGGGAGCTCGACCCCTGTCTGCCCGCGGTCAGGCAGATCCCGCTCGACGCCGAGCTGTGAGCTCGGCCCAGAGCTTGTCGATCTGCGGCGTGAGGTCGTCGAGGGTGCCGGAGTTGTCCAGGACGTGGTCGGCGATGGCCAGGCGTTCCTCGCGGGTGGCCTGGGCGGCCATCCGGTCGCGGGCGGCCGGCTCGGTCATGCCGCGCAGGCCGGTGAGCCGGGCCAGCTGGGTCTCGGCCGGGGCGTCGACCACGACGACCACGTCATACAGCGGGCTCAGCTTGTTCTCGGCGAGCAGCGGCACGTCGTAGACGACGATCGAGTCCGCCGGGGCGGCGTCGAAAAGGGCCTGGCCGAGCTGCCCGATCAGCGGGTGGGTGAGGGCGTTGAGCGCCGCCAGCCTGGCCGGGTCGCTGAAGACGATCGAGCCGAGCCGTTCCCGGTCGAGTGCGCCGTCGGGGAGCAGGACGTCCGCGCCGAACTCCGCGACGATCGCGGCCAGACCCGGGGTGCCGGGGGCGACCACCTCGCGGGCGAGCGCGTCTGAGTCGATCAGGACCGCCCCCAGCGCGACCAGCCGCCGCGACACCTCGCTCTTGCCCGAACCGATCCCGCCGGTCAATCCCACCCGCAACATGGGTCAGACCCTACTTACGGAGGTGGACGAGTACCAACTGGTCGGAGACCCGTTCCCTGCGGTACTCCCTGTAGCCCAGGCGCCGGTACAGCGTGAGGTTGCCCGCCGACAGGTGCCCGGTGAACAGGACCAGCGCGGTCGCCAGCCCGGCCACCTCGGCCTCGACGGCCTGCATCAGCCGCGTGCCGATGCCCTCGCCCTGCAGGTCGGGGACGACGACGAGTCGGCCGATCAGGCAGGTCTGCTCCTGGACGGTGGCCCGGACCGAACCGACGAGCCGGCCGCCCCTGGTCGCCTTGAGGATGATCACCTCGCCGTCGAGGAGGTTCCTGAGCTGGTCCAGGGACTCCACGAGCGGTTGGATGAACGGATCCCCGTACAGCTGGGCCTCGCTCAGATAGGCGGCCCGCTGCACGGTGAGGATCTCCCCCGCGTCGGCCGGACCCGCCCGCTCGATCGTGATCATTCGACTCGGACCGTCACGGCCAGCAGGCCGGGCTGCTGGACCACGTCGCTGAAGATCAGGTCATCGGTGCCGAAGACGCCGTCGGCCCGGTCCTGCTCCAGGCTGCCGGGGGCGCGGCGCAGACCGGTGCCCTCGGTCAGCCCGGCCAGTTCGGGGCTGCGCTGGAGCGCGCTGAGGTCACCGGCGAGGACCGTCCTCGGCGCACCGCTCCAGGCCTTGACGATCTCGGTCACCTCGCCGGCCCGGGACTCGGTCTGATCGGCTCCGGCGGCGAGCCGGGTCGTCCAGACGTCCACGGAACCGCCGGGGAGCGGAATCCGGGCCCAGACATAGCCGCGAACCTCCTCGCCGCTGAACATCCGGCCCCGCCCGGAGGTCTCGACGCCCAGCCGGGTGAGGATCGCGTTGCCGTACTGGCTGTCGGTGCCCGGTCCCCACACCAGGCGC
This sequence comes from Streptosporangiaceae bacterium, assembly GCA_039928335.1. Classification (GTDB taxonomy): domain Bacteria; phylum Actinomycetota; class Actinomycetes; order Streptosporangiales; family Streptosporangiaceae; genus Actinocorallia. Next base: position 4,543 of record JBDSTJ010000182.1, read on the forward strand.
ATGCCGAGCCGGCGGGACAGCCACACGCCCAGGTCGGTGGTGCCCGAGGCGACCGCCCCGCGGCCCACGTCCTGCAGCAGCACCACCGAGGGCTTCTGGGCCTCGATCGACCGGGCGACGTGTTCGGGGTCGAGGTCGCCCTCGACCATGGCCTGGCGGATGTTGTACGACACCAGGCGCAGGTCGCCTGCCCGGGTCGCGGCCGGCACGTCCGGCGCGGTCCACGCGAAGATCGCGGTCCCGGCGAGGAGAACCAGGGACGCACCCGCGGCGACGAGGGCGCGCAGGGGCGCGCGGGCGGGCAGCGGGCCGCCCCGGGCCGCGGCGATGGCGGCGAGAAGACCGAGCAGGACGCCGGCCGCGCCGCTCAGCGCGTTGTTGGGGAAGGGCAGCGGGTGGCTGGGGTTCAGGGTGTACGGGACGAGGATCGCCAGCAGGGCGAAGCCGCCTGCGGCCGCCCCGACGTCGACCCGCCAGACCGGACCGGACGAGGCTCCGGTTTCCCGCGCGGGGCGGGCGCTCGCCCTGCGCAGGGGTGCGCGGCAGGCCACGGCGAGGAGCCACGCCGCCAGGATCTGAGCGGGAATCAGCGCGATCACGACGAGGTTGCCGTTGAGCGCATAGGTTCCGGCGACCGAGGCCGCTGCCAGGCCCAGGAGGGTGCCGCCCAGCACGCACAGGCCGCCGGGGACCGCGCGGACGGCCAGACCGGAGGCGAGGAACGCCAGGGCGAGGGCCTGCCCGGCGATCAGGACGACATGGGCGTTCGTGAGGGACAGCCAGCCGGAGGAGGCCACGAACGCGGGGCTCGACAGGACCAGGACCTGCAGGGCCATGAACGGGCCCAGAGCGGCGGCACCGAGGGCGTCCCGCCAGGAGATGGCGGGCGGCGCGATCATGCCGGAGCCGAGCTCACGGGCGAGGGCCGCCCCGCCCACGGCGACGACGACCAGGCAGACCGCCCAGGGCACCGGGCCGGACCGCCAGATCGGGTCCCAGGTGCCGAACGCCATCCGCAGGCTGGTGTCGACCGCGAGCCCGGCGATGGCCGCCGTGGCGAACCCCACCCCGGACAGGCCCCGCGAGCTCTCGTACAACGCCGTCAGGGCGAGCATGCCGCAGGCCGCGCCGAGGGCCCCCAGAGCGACCCCGGGGCTGAGCGCCTGGGCCAGGAGCCGCGTCAGCAGCAGCCCGCCGACGCCGACGGCCACCAGGGATCTCGGGCCGGCCAGGAGCCGCAGGGGAACCGCGAGGAGACCCGCCAGGGCCGCCACCAGGGCGAGCCCCGCGGCCGATCCTGCGGACAGGCCCGCGTATTGGGGAAGGGCGTAGCGCAGCATTTCGGCGAGCACCGCGACGGTCACGGCGATCAACGTCAGGCGTGCGGATCCCTGGGGAACGATCGAGGGCCCCGCCGGCTCGGCAGGGCCCTCCATCTGAGTACCTATGTCAGTCGCAACCACCTAAGGGATGGTAGCGACATCTTGTGACTTGTGTCCGCCGGAGCCTAGGGCTGGTTGCCGGACAGCTTCTCGCGCAGTGCCGCGAGCGCCTCGTCGGTGGCCAGTGCGCCACCGGTCGGCTCCTCGGCTCCACCGGTGTAGGACGTCGCCGGAACGCCGCCCTCGCCGCCGGTGGCCTCGGCCTCGGCCTTGCGGGCCTCGTCGATCTGCTTGCGGTGGGCGTCGAAGCGCACGCGCGCCTCGGCGTACTGCCGCTCCCAGGTCTCGCGCTGCGTGTCGAAGCCCTCAAGCCATTCGCCGGTGTCGGCGTCGAAGCCCTCGGGGTACTTGTAGTTGCCCTCGGGGTCGTACTCGGCCGGCATGCCGTAGAGGGTGGGGTCGAAGTCCTCGTCGGTGACCTCGGCGGCGCCCTCGTTGGCCTGCTTCAGCGAGAGGCTGATGCGACGGCGGTCGAGGTCGATGTCGATGATCTTGACGAAGATCTCGTCGCCGACCTGGACGACCTGCTCCGGGATCTCCACGTGGCGCTCGGCCAGCTCGGAGATGTGCACCAGGCCCTCGATGCCCTCTTCGACGCGGACGAACGCGCCGAACGGGACGAGCTTGGTGACGCGGCCGGGAACGACCTGGCCGATCTGGTGCGTCCGGGCGAACTGCTGCCACGGGTCTTCCTGCGTCGCCTTGAGCGACAGGGAGACACGCTCGCGCTCCATGTCCACGTCGAGAACCTCGACGGTGACCTCCTGGCCGACCTCGACGACCTCAGACGGGTGGTCGATGTGCTTCCAGGACAGCTCCGACACGTGCACGAGGCCGTCGACGCCACCCAGGTCCACGAAGGCACCGAAGTTGACGATCGAGGACACGACGCCCTTGCGGACCTGGCCCTTCTGCAGGGTGTTGAGGAAGGTCTGACGCACCTCGGACTGGGTCTGCTCGAGCCAGGCACGGCGGGAGAGAACCACGTTGTTGCGGTTCTTGTCCAGCTCAATGATCTTGGCTTCGAGTTCCTTGCCCACGTACGGCTGGAGGTCGCGCACACGGCGCATCTCCACCAGCGACGCCGGGAGGAAGCCCCGGAGGCCGATGTCGAGGATGAGACCACCCTTGACGACCTCGATGACGGTGCCGGTGACGATCCCGTCCTCGTCCTTGATCTTTTCGATCGTGCCCCAGGCCCGCTCGTACTGAGCGCGCTTCTTGGACAGGATGAGGCGGCCTTCCTTGTCCTCCTTCTGGAGGACAAGGGCCTCGACGTGGTCACCTACCGCAACAACGTCGTTGGGATCGACGTCGTGCTTGATCGACAGCTCACGCGAGGGGATGACGCCCTCGGTCTTGTAGCCGATGTCGAGCAAGACCTCGTCTCGGTCGACCTTGACGATCACGCCCTCGACGAGGTCGCCGTCGTTGAAGTACTTGATGGTCAGATCGATCGCGGCGAGGAAGTCCTCGGCCGAGCCGATGTCGTTGACCGCTACCTGCGGGGTGGTCGAGGTTGCTTCGGTGCTACTCGTCATGTGTGGACTGGCTCCGGGTGCGGACATGAGTCGGTGACTGTGAAGCGCTGGAGGGCCCTTTTCGTCCCTGCCAAGACCGGAGATGAGCGAGTGGAACCGCATCAAACCGATGTCGACCTGATCGAGCGTCTGCCTGCTACGTCTGAGACTCCGCAGACCCATAGCGCAGCGATCAGCATACGAGACGTTGGGGGTCCAGGTCAATCGCAGGCAGGAGTACCCGACCCGGCAATCTAGTAGATCCGGGCTCGGTCGGCGAAAGCGGGGGCCAGGGAGGCCGCTTTCGCCCGGGGGAAGGTGACGACCCCGGGGTCGCCATCAGAAGTGAACCGCTTGTCGGGGTTGTTGTCCAGCCAGTCCAGCCAGGCGATCGAGCAGAACTGGTTGCAGCCGTCCTCCTTGATCTTGCCCTCGGACCGGACCCGGGTGATGGCGAACGTGTCGAAGGACCTGAGGAAGGGCGAGTCCGAAGGCTTCCAGCCTGCGAGGAAGATGCCCTGGAACTTCCAGCCGTCGCCGTCGGAGGCCCACTTGCGCTTCTTCGGCGGCGATCCGTAGGGGTAGGCGAAGGTCACCGAGTGGGCACCCGTCAACTCCACGACGTCGGTCTCCTCCCTGGCCACCTCCTGCCTGACCCTGGTCTCCGACATCGCCGCGAGGTTCGGGTGGGTGTGGGTGTGGTTGGCGACCTCGAAGCCGTGCCGGACCAGCCACTGGATGCCCTCCCTGGCCCGGTCCGCGAGCTGGAAGGGGTCCTTGATGATGTAGAACGACGCCACCGGGCGGAACGCCGGGTACTTCCTGGCCACGTCGAGCAGGATGCCCACGGCGGACTCGGGTTCGGGTTCGCCCTGGGCATCGAAGGCGAACTGGCTCGGAAAGCCGTCGTCGAAGGTCAGGACGACCGGGTGCGCGCCGGCCGGGACGTCGATCCGGCCGGCGACGAACTCGGCGGCGGTCACCGGGACGTAGCCGGCTCTGGCCAGCCGCTCCAGCTCCGCCCTGAACTCCTTGGTCGTGCGGTCCAGAGAGGTGAGCGCCCGGGGCAGGATCCGGTGATACATGATCACCGGCACCTCGCCCAGCTCGTCGGCCTTGATCTGCGCGGCCTCGGCCGAGGCCGGCTGCGGGGCAGGCCGCGCCTGGGGTTTGCTCCCCGGCTTGCTCACCGGCTTTCCCGTGGCAGCCGGAGCCGGCCCGGTCGGAACCGGTGCGGCCACACGGTCGGCGGGCGGCTTGACCTGGGGTGAGAGCAGGCCGAACAGCACGGCTCCCGCGACGATCAGAAGAGCGATCCGGTGAAGGATGGGCACTGGCGGTCTCCCGGTGGGTGGATGCCGCTCCAGCGTAGGCCGTCATGGCCAGATGAGGGGTCAGGTGAGCGTGTAGAGCACCTGGGCCGACGTGGTCCCGCCGTATTTGGTTCTCCTGCAGGTACTCCACCATCGCGGAGTCCACGTTCCCACCGGGACCGCCGCCGCGCATCCCGTCGCCGGTCGTCGGCAGGCCTGCCGGACCTGGCCGACCTGCCAGACCTGGCCGGCCCGGTAGGCCCGGTAGGCCGTCGAGGCTGGCGTTGTCGGCGATGGTCAACCGGAAGTCGTAGGGAAAGATCTCGTCCAGGTAGGTGTGCAGTCGGCGGATGCTGGCGGCGAGGACGTGCTCTTCGTTGAAGACCGGAACGACGACCTCTACCAGCCGTTCGATCCGCCGGCTCCCCTGCTGCGGCACCGCGATCGCTTGGCTCATGCCTCGACGATCGCGCCGGACTGTGGAAACGCCCTGATGGCCGGCTTAAGCCGGGATGAGAAACGGGTTCAGGCGGGGTTCGGGGTGCCCGGCAGCCAGAGCCGGGCGAGCGCCCCGCCGCCGGGGGTGGTCTCCAGCGCGACCTTCCCACCGGACTCCCCGGCCACCTGCGCGACGATCGACAGGCCCAGGCCCGAACCCGGGAGGCTGCGGGCGGTCGGGGAACGCCAGAAGCGCTCGAAGACGTAGGGGATCTCCGCCTCGGCGATCCCGGGGCCCTGGTCGCGCACCGTCAGCTCGCCACGGCTCAGCCGGACCTGCACGGTGCCAC
>JBDSTJ010000183.1:0-2573 GCA_039928335.1 Streptosporangiaceae bacterium
CCCACCGGCGGCGGCAAGCAGGTCTCCTGCCCCATCTGCCTGGAGAAGCTGAGCTGGGACGACCTGCCCCTCTACCGGTACGACCTGGACCTGGACCGCTACGTCGAACTCACGATCCCCGAGGACGCGAGCGAGGAACACCAGGCCCGGGAGATGCGCACCGCCGCGGTCCGCTGTCCCAATCCCGGCGCCCAGGTCCATTTCCTGCCGGCGGCCTACGGCCAGTTCGGCCCGCCTGCCGTGTACGGGTTCATCGGGGCCACCCGGTCCGGCAAGACCCACGTGCTGGCCTCCATGGTCGCCGCGATCGAGCGGGGCGACCTCAGCAGGTACGGGCTGGCGGCGCGGCCGATCGACCTGAACCGGCATCAGCGGTTCCTTCGTGAGAGCGTCCGGCCGCTGAGCTCCGGTGGCCGGCAGCTCGCCGCCACCAGCGAGGGCGTGGTCAGCTTCGTCGACGGGTTCCTGATCTCGGGCGCAGGACCGGAACGGCCGGTCGCCCTGTTCGACGTCGCCGGTGAGGAACTGGGTGACGTCGACAACGCCAAGCACTTCCTCGACCTCGCCGACGGCCTGATCTTCGTGGTGGACCCGACCCAGATCGGTCGCGACAGCCTCGGTGACCGGACGTTCAGCACGGTGCTGAACCTGCTCAGGGCGTCAGGTCGGCTGTCGAAGGTGAGCGCCGCCATCGTGCTCAACAAGGCGGACCTGGTCAGGTTCGAAGAGCCGATCGCCTACTGGCTGCGGCACGACGACGACCGGCTGGACGCCGCCGCATCTCTGCGGGAGAGCGCCGACGTCTATGCCTACCTGCACCAGAAGGGTGCCGCTGCCTGGACCAGGCCCTATCAGGAGTGCCCACGCGTGACCCTGCACGTCGCCTCGGCCACCGGATCGAGCAGCTCCGAGAAGGCCACGACCGGGTTGCACAGCTTCGAACGAGGAGTCCAGTCGCGCCGGGTGCTCAGGCCCCTTGTCTCCCTGATGGCGATGACCGGCATCATCATCGACGACGAGGCCCGGAAGGTCGGGATCTGACATGAACCCCGAGCAGATCCAGCAGTACGAGTGCCGGTGGATGCCCGACGCCGGAATGAGCGTGATCGCCACATCCGAACGGAACCGGGACGCCGTCGCCAAGTGGAGCAGCCGGCTGAAGCCCCTCTACCGGGTGCCCGTGGAGGAACGAACGGATCAGGTGCCCGGCCTCAGCACCGTCTATGCCACTTTCCGGAGCGGTGAGGCCGCCTTCATCTGGCGGTGCTGGGACGTGGAGGCGCTCCGGGTCGGAGAGGACCCCGCAGTCGGGGAACTCGGCACGGACTCCAACGCTGAGCGGCATCCGCTGGTCGCCCGGGCCCTCGTCGGCCCGATTCGGCTGATGACCCCGGAGCTCGCCATGATCCTTTCCGTCAACGGCTTCCCGGCCGGCCCCGACCTGCCTTCGCAAGGACGACAGGACACCAGAGCGCCGTGGAGGTATCCGGCGGAGATAGGACCCTGTCCCGGGCAGGTTCGGCCCGATACCGTACTTCCCCCCTTCCAGCTCTCCGACGTTCGCGAACCGGGCCCGAATGCCAGATTGGAGAGTCTCGCCCGCAGGGTCAACGGCCTGAGCCTGCTCATCGCCGCGACGCTCCGCGAGCCTGGCATCCCGGCTTCAGTGATCATTCCCGAACGGCTTCGCGGCCGCCTGCCCCACGAGAACCCAGAAATTGCGCTGCTCTGGGGCCTGCACAAGACCGCTGTGCCACTCCTGGGAGAGGAGAGCCCGGCCTGGAAGCCGGATTTCTCCACCCATGAGGCACCCCGGGTGGAGGGCGGAGCGGACGCGGCCGCTCACATCTCCTTCCGCAACCAGCCCTTCGCCGACCAGCCGGTCGGCGGGCGGCTCGAGACCATCGTCAACCTCTATGAGGCCCTGACCGCGGGCGATGAGGGGACCGACCTCGAAGGTCAGGTCGGGGCATGCCTCGCCCTGGCCTACAAGGAGTACGGGGCGCAGAGGCTGGTCCCGATCCTGAACCGGATCACCGCCGACACGGCCTCGCTCGGCGACCGGCTCGCCCGGGTGCTGCACGAGCCGGAACTGAAGATGTTCGCGCAGCAGCCCCCGGTGCCGCCCCGGACTGCGAAGCAGGAAAACCTTGTCGATCCCCGGCACTCCCCGCCGCCGGACCCCGGCGCGCACGAGTCCGTGCCTGTTCCCGACCCGGCACCGGGCACCCCGACCCCCAGGAGGGACACCATCCCCGATACCCGGTACATCCGCACGGAGGCGGTGGAGGACCTGGAGCTCCTCTCGCTCTACTACGGGTTGGAGCGCCACGCGAAGTTGCCTCCCCTGCTCGGGGTGCAAGCAGCGATGATCTCCAAAAAGGCTGCGCACCACCATGTGCTGCCGGCCAGGGATCGCCTCGAAGCCGCCCGGATACTCCACAAGAACCGGCTGTTCGTGGGTCAGTGCACCACTCTGAATCCGCACTCCCGTGCCCTCGTCGTCGAGCAGGTCGCCGACCTCATCACTCCTGTGCTGCGAGGAGGGCTCCAGGGCGAGGACCTCTACAACC
>JBDSTJ010000184.1:0-8245 GCA_039928335.1 Streptosporangiaceae bacterium
GTTCCATGTCCACGTCGAAGGCCGCCGCGGACTCCCTGGCGGCCGTGTCGGCGATGGTCGCCTCCAGGTCAGCGCCCTGCGCGATCATCGTGCCGACGACGGATCCCGCCGAGGTTCCGATGATCACATCGGCCTCGCCCAGATCCACGCCCGCCTTCCGCAGTCCGGTGACCAGCCCGGCCTCCCAGCCGATGCCCGCCACGCCGCCGCCACCCAGGACCAGTGCTCTGCTCATGACCCGAGGTTACGGGGTGGTGAAGACCTTCGGTCCCGGCTCGTGCGTGACCACCGGGCCAAAGAGGGGCTTAAATACAGGTCATCCTGTATGTTCTGTGCATGAACGCTCCCGCGGTACGACGGACCCAGGAGGAGCGCACCGCGACGACCCGGCGGGCGCTCCTGGACGCCACCGTCGCCTGCCTCGTCGAGTACGGCTTCCACGGCACCACGACCACCCGGGTCGTCGAACGCGCCGGCGTGTCCCGGGGCGCGCAGGTCCACCACTTCCCCACCAAGAACGAACTGGTCCTCGCTGCCGTGGAGCACCTGGCGGACAAGCGCGCCGAGAACTTCGCGGACAGCGGGCTCGACCGGCTCCGCGAGTCCACCGACTGGGTCGGCGACGCCCTCAACCTGGTCTGGGACGTCCACCAGGGACCGCTCTTCGAAGCCTCCATGGAACTGTGGATCGCCGCCCGCACCGACCCCGAACTCCGGTCCCAGGTGGCCGAGTTCGAGCGCGGCGTCACCGCCAAGTTCGTCGAACTGTGCCGCACCTTCCTCGGCCCCCGCGCCGAGGAACGCCGCCACCAAGAAGACCTCTACCTCGTGCTCGAGACCGTGCGGGGCCTCCGCCTGCTGTCCTTCATCCACCCCGGCGACGAGGACAAACTCGACCAGCGCTGGCAGCGCTCCAAGCTTCGCCTGCGCCGCATCCTCACCGACTGGACCTGAAGCGACGGATCGCCGGTCCAGCCGGCCGTCGGGTGTCGGGTGGCCTTCCCCCGACTCCTGCGTCAGCTCCGGAGGACCTTGGGGGCGTCAGACGATGTGGACACGTTCCAGGGGGGCGTCGTCGGTCGCGCGGGTGAACAGCGCGCCGCCGCCCTGAATGGACTTCTGGATGAACGCATAGACCTGGAGTGCCCGGTTGATCGTGTCGGTCTTGGAGTCGCCCGTGAGATCCACCGACTCATAGAGTGCGTCCGCCGAACGGCGGGTGAGATTGACGGTGACCCGCTCCATCTGAGGGCGGGGAACCGCGGCTCGCTCAGTCCCGGTACGCGGAGTATCCAGTTGTGCGGCATCGCGGTCGTTGCTCATTATGCGGGCCTCCAACGTCAAAGATGAGGCTTCCGTATGCACCTCAGTATGCGAATTTTTCTTCCCGGATGTCAATAGCTCGCATCTCACCCAGCAGCGCCGCCTGGGCTACGTGCTCTGATCCAGCTTCTCACGCCTCGCAGAGCTTCTCAACACGCAGTAGCCGGAAATCTGCCGTATGTAGCGCATACTTCAGGTACCGCAGGCGAATATGATGCCAACCAGATATCAGGCCGTATTAGTACGGGTATATGCGTAAGGTATGTACATCACTCATACCCCCGCTTAACATCATCAGTGGCACGGCTCACTGAGGGAGGCCCGATGGACGGCGAGGAGCCCACCCGCCGCGCGGACGTCCAGATCACCCGGATCTCGGTCGGCACACCCGCCTGGCTCAGCGTCGAGTCGACCTCCCAGGCCGACTCCGCGGTCGGCCGCGCGGCGGCCGTCCTGATGGTGTCCCTCGCCGAGGCCGGCACCGGGGTGGCCTCGGCCGGCACCGTCATTTTGCTGGGCGGGCCGCCCTGGCTGACGGCCGTCATCAGCCTCTCGGCGATGGCGGTCACCGCCTGCTCCGCCCACCACATCCTTCGATTCCAGAACAGCCCGAACACCGGACCTGATCCAGGGGGATCATCATCGTGAGTGAAACGTTCTTCTCCGACAGTTCGCAGCACTGCATCCTGCTCACCATCGACGTCGCCGACTTCACCGCCCCGGACCGGCACGACGGGATCCAGCTGGAAATCCACGACGTGCTGTACGCACTGGTCAAGCGGGCTTTCCAGGACTCGGAGCTCGACTGGGCGAGCTGCCTGCACGAGGACCGGGGAGACGGGATGGTGATCCTCATCCCAGCCCGGATCTCCTCGGTGAAGGTGGTCGACCCGCTGCTGACCAACCTGCAGGAGGGGCTGCAGAAACACAACCTCAACAGCGACCGGCACCGTGCGTTCAAGCTGCGGGCGGCGGTGCACATCGGGGAGGTGCACCAGGACGCGCACGGCCTGGTCGGGACGTCGGTCAACGACCTGTTCCGGCTGGTGGCCGCACCGGTGCTCAAGGCCGCGCTCGCGAACGCCGACGGCGACCTCGCACTGATCGTGTCGGACTACTTCTACGACAGCGTGCTCCGACACAGTTCGGTGGGACCGTTCCACCAGGTCCGGGTGCGGGTCAAGCAGACCCGGGCGCGAGGGTGGATCCACCTGCCCGGCAGCGACTGGCGGCTGGAGCCGCTAGGCGCGGGCGGCCGTGCGGAGCGGGCGTAGGAAGTCGAGCAGTCGCGGGCTGGTGGTCCGCATCCGGTCCAGGAGACGGCAGGTCTCCATCGAGGTCAGACGCTGGTCGGGGCTCCTGCGGAGCAGTCCGTCGATGACGGGGCGCAGCGGGCCGGCGTGGACCGGGGGAACGTAGTCGTCGACCAGGACGGCGAGCATCGAGGCGAGCGGGTCCGCGCGCTTGTAGGGTTCGTGGCCCTCGACGGCGGTGTAGAGCGTCGCGCCGAGCGACCACAGGTCGGAGGCCTCGTCGACGGGCTCGCCCATGGCCTGCTCCGGCGAGACGTAGGCGGGCGAGCAGTCCAGGGTCATGCCGCTGTCATAGACCGCGGTCTTGTCGACGGCCAGGCCGAAGTCGGTGAGCACGATCCGGCCGTCCGCGCCGAGCAGGATGTTGCTCGGCTTCACGTCCCGGTGCAGGAAGCCGGCGTCGTGCGCGGCCCGCAGCACCGACAGGATCCGGCGGCCGACCTCGGCGGCGTACTGCGGCGACAGGTGGCCGGCGGCCTCGATGAGCTGCTTGAGGTTGGGCGCGTCCAGATACTCCATGACCAGCCAGGGGCGCTCGTCGGCCACGACGATGTCGTGTACGGACATCACGCCGTCGTGCCGGAGCTGGGCCATCGCACGCGCCTCGCGGATGATCCGGTCCAGGCCCTGGCCGGCCGGGAGCACGATCTCCTTGAGGGCGACCCGGCGGTTGAGCAGTTCGTCGTGGGCGCGCCACACGGTGCCCATTCCACCGCGACCCGCCACCGTGAGCAGCCGATATCTCTGTGCGATAAGAATCGTCCGACCCCCTCGTGCGACCGCCCAAGAAATGGGCGTTGGGGGATATCTGCCCGATTCGCGAGGTCTGAGGGTCTGCGCGCGCTCAAGTCTTGGGCAAGGTCCGTGCAGGGCGGCGCAACAGCCAGCCGGCCCACACCAGGCCGCCGACCGGGATCTCGATGATGTGGGTGAAGAAGCTGTACAGCACCACGGCCGTCGCGGCGGGGCCCGCCTCGACGCCGAAGTGCAGGAGCGAGGCCGCGGTGCCGGTCTCGGTGATCCCGGATCCGCCGGGGGTGACGACTGCGCTGGTCAGTACCCGGTTGATGGAGAACACCGCGATCAGCTCGGCGATCGGGAGGGTCTGGCCGGCCGCCGCGAGACAGCCGGCGAGCAGCACGCCCTGCAACCCGAAATAGCCGATCATCCCTGCGGTCAGGCCGGGCCAGCCGGACCGCAGGACCTCGAGGGAGTCGGCCCGGACGCGGAGCAGGAACGCCCCGGCGGACCGGAGCAGGTCGCCGATCCGGCTCGGCAGATGGTCGCCGATCCGGCCCAGGAACCGGTCGACCGAGAGCGCGACGCCCTCCCAGCTCAGCGCGGCCCCGATGGCGGCCGCGACCAGGATCAGGGTGATCCCGGCGGTCGCGGCGGCGGCCGAGAGCTGCCGGTTGGGCACCTCGCCGACGACCACCAGCGCGATGATCCCGATCGCCGGCAGCAGCATCCTGGCCAGCACGTTCCAGACCCCGGTGACGACCGTGGAGGCCGTGATCGCCGGGATGCTGTGGCCCCAGGGCCGGGCCATCGTGAAGGTCGCCGCGACACCCAGCGCCCCGCCCAGCGGGAGCAGGTTGCTGACGCCGCTGCCCGCTGCGTTGAGCTGGAAGGCCCGCCAGTGGGTGAGTCCGGGCAGCGACGCGACGAGCACGAAGGTGTAGGCGGCCAGCCCGGCGATCCAGAGGGCGGCCAGGCCCGCGAGCGTCCACGGGCCGACCGCGCCCAGCCGGTGCCCGATGTCCGCCCAGCCGACCCCGACGAGGTGCGGCATGGCGAGGAGCAATCCGACGGCGGCCACGATGGAGGCCCCCGACAGGACGGCTCGTGCCTGCTGGTTCAAGAGCGGCGCTGCCGGTAGTACTCCGTGCCGAAGACCAGCCTGAACAGCGGGTAGGGGAGCCGGAGGAACGCCGCGAGGGTCCGGACGGAGCTGCCGCCGCTCGCCTGGGTCGCGTGCGCCGCCATGCTCGCCCGCTTGGCCCGCGCGTGCCGGCCGATCCGGACCCGGTGCGTGATCTCGGAGCCGGGCAGATAGGCGTGGTCGAGGTCGAACGGCAGGAACCAGCGGAGCGGCCGGAGCCGGTCCCGGTCGACGGTGGCCTCCAGGACCGACGGGGTGCCGGCGATGCGGGCCGCCTCGATCCCGGCCAGATAGACCTGGACGTGATCAGGATGACCGTAGCCGCCCGACGGGTCGTACACGGTCAGGACGTCGGCCTGTTCCTCGTTGAGGATCTCTGCGAGCCGCTGGGCGGCCTCCCGGAGCGGCGCCGAGGCGAATCCGCCGGGCACCGTGCCGTCGAGCCCGGAGTCCCGGTAGCCCAGGAGCACGACCCGCGCGCAGCCCAGGATCCGCGCCGACTCGTGCAGTTCCCCGGCCCGCACGGTGCCCAGCGACACCCGGTCCGCAGCGAGCCCGGCCTCCCCCGCGGTCGCCACGACGAGCACCACCCGGTGGCCCTCGGCGGCCAGCCGCGCCATGGTCCCCGCGGTCAGCAGCGACTCGTCGTCGGGATGGGCGTGGAAGAACAGGCAGGTCGGCACCCCGCCTTGATGCCCGGACATTTCTCAAGATCCATCCTGGTGCGGGTCAAACCTGTGCCGCACCGGCCGCCACGCGCCCGCGCGGAGCCGCGGGGTACTGACACTCACAAGAGTGCGAATCCTCCACATCACCGACTGCTTCCTGCCCCGGCTCGGCGGCATCGAGGTTCAGGTCGACGGGTTGAGCCAGGCCCAGCAGCAGGCCGGTCACCAGGTCTCGATCGCGACCGCGACCCTCGGCGCCCAGGGCGACCTCCCGCTGTACCCGGTCGGCCCCCGGCTGCCCTGGTCGATTCCGCTCGGCGGTTCGCTGCGCCCGGTGCTGGAGGCGGTCAACCCGGACGTGGTGCACATCCACGCGGGGGTGGTGTCGCCGTTCGCCTGGCGGGCGCTGCGGCAGACCCGGCACCTGCCGTCGGTCGTGACCGTGCACAGCCTGTGGGGGAAGCCGACCGGCGCGCTCTACCGGCGGCTCATCGACCGGCGGACGGCCGTCACCGCGGTCAGCGAGGCCGCCGCCCGGCCGATCAGGCGCGCGATCGGCTCACACGTCCACGTCGTGCCCAACGGCATCGAGGTCGCACCCTGGCAGGAGATCTGGCCGTGGCTGCCGACCGGTGCCGTGCACGTCGTCGCGGTCGGCAGGCTGGCCCCGCGCAAGGAGCCCTTCACCCTGCTCAGGCTGCTGCGAGAGGCCGGCTCACGGGCCCCGATCCGCGCCACGATCGTGGGCGACGGCCCGGCCGCCGCCCCGATGCGCCGCTATCTGCGCAGGCACCGGATGGACGGATGGGTGCGGATGACCGGCCGCCTGGACCGGGCGGAGGTACGGGAGGTCCTGGCGACCGCGGACGTCTTCGTGGCCCCGGCCCGCAAGGAGTCCTTCGGCCTCGCGGCGCTGGAGGCCCGGCTGGCCGGTGTGCCCGTGGTCGCCCAGTCCGGCGGCGGCGTCGCGGACTTCGTCATGCCGGGGGTGGAGGGCCTGCTCGGCTCCGGCCACGCCGACCTGTCCCACGCGCTGATCCGGCTGATCACCGATCATGAGCTGCGGCACGAGATCGCAGCTCACAACCGGTCGACCGAACCCGCCCAGTGCACCTGGCCGTCGGTGCTCAGCGCGTTCGACCGGGTCTATGAGAAGGTCCACACCGCCGGCTACACGCCCAGGACGGAACGGGCCCACTTGTAGTCGGACTTGCCGACGGCGGTGCGCTGGACCTCGGTCACGAGCTCGAGCTGGCGGGGCATCTTGAAGCCGGCGAGGCGGCCGCGGCAGTGGTCGACGAGGTCCTCGAGGGTCAGCTCGAAGCCGGCGACGGGTGCGACGACGGCGGCCACCCGCTGACCGTAGCGCTCGTCGGGCAGGCCGACGACGACCACGTCGTACACCCCGGGGTGGTCCTTGATCGCGACCTCGACCTCTTCGGGGAAGACCTTCTCGCCACCGGTATTGATCATGAGCGAGCCCCGCCCGAGCAGGACGATCGTGCCGTCGGCCTCCAGCACCGCGAAGTCGCCGGGCACCGACCAGCGGACCCCGTCGGGGTCGGTGAAGAACGTCGAGGCGGTCTTGGCCGGGTCGTTGTAGTAGCCGACCGGGATGTGCCCGCTCCGGGCCAGCCGACCGGTCTCGCCGGGCGCGACCGGCTTGAGGTCCTCGTCCAGGACGGTGATGCCGGGCTTCATCTGGAACCGGGCGGTGCCCTCCTTGCCGCCGACCGACGGCCCGCAGGCTCCGGTCTCCGACGCCCCGTAGTTGTCGAGGAACGCCACCTGCGGCAGGGTCTCCCCGATGGCGTCCTTGGCCGCCTCGGTCAGCGGCGCACCGCCCGAGGCGATCGCGAACAGCGACGAGGTGTCGTGCTCGCCCCTGGCGAGCTCGGCCGCCAGCGGCCTGGCCATCACGTCGCCGACGAGCATCATCACGTTGGCCTGCTCGGCGGCGAGCAGACCCAGGGCCTTGCCCGCGTCGAAGGCGTGGTCGGTGTAGAGCACGACCTTGGCCCCGCTGAACAGGGACATCAGCGCCACCCACTGGCCGGCGCCGTGCATGACGGGGGCGCAGTCGAGGGTCGACATCGGGGCCGCCGAGGCGTTGACGGCGATCGCGTCGGGGCTCGTGATCGGGTCGCCGAGCACGTTGCCGCCGCCGAGCGCACCGAAGAAGATGTCCTCCGAGCGCCACTCCACGCCCTTGGGATAGCCGGTGGTGCCGCCGGTGTACATGATGTAGCGGTCGTCGCCGGACCGCTCGGCGAAGTCGTCGACCGCCGGAAAGCCCGCGAGGGCCTGCTCGTAGGAGACGGAGTCGAACACCTCGTTGGTCCCGCCGTCCTCCAGCACGATCACCTTGCGGAGCTTGGGCAGCGCGGTCTGGTCGACGTTGGACAGCAGGGACCGTTCGCCGATCAGCACGACCGCCTCGGAGTCCGCCAGGACATGGTGCAGCTCGCCCGCCACGTAGCGGTAGTTCACCGGCACCGGAACGGCGCGGATCTTGAAGATCCCGAAGAAGGCCTCGAGCCACTCGGCCCGGTTCCAGGACAGGATCGCCACGTGCTCGCCGGGCTGCACGCCGGCCGCGGCGAGCAGGTGCCCGGCCTGGGCGGCCCGGGCGTTCAGCTCCCCGTAGGTCTGCCGTACGTCGCCCGCGACGAGCGCGGGACGGTCCGGGCCTGCCTCCGCGAGAATCTCCAGCAGGTCGGCCAGGTTGTAGGTCCGCGACGACATGAAACTCCTCATGGGTGGTGAGCGTGCGGCAATCTTCGTTTCCAGGACGATAACCGGCAAGAGGCCGCTGACAAAACGTCTCGATGACATGGGTCACACCGACAAGATCACCCGTGGACCCCCCGCCAGAACAGGCTTAACGAGGGTCTTATGGGGAAACCGGCATGCTGTGCATAACGATTTGGCAACCGACGGTCAGGGGGCGAGCGGTGTGAGTTCAGGAACGGTTGCGTGGAGCCCGCCGAGCTGGGATGAGATCGTCACCCAGCATTCCACTCGGGTGTTCCGGCTGGCCTACCGGCTGACCGGCAACA
>JBDSTJ010000185.1:0-4678 GCA_039928335.1 Streptosporangiaceae bacterium
GACCGAGATGAGACGGACGCTGCGCATCCTGCGCCGGGCCGCGAGCTCGGTGACCGAGCCCTTGCCCGCCTCGGCCAGCACGAGCTGGTCGAGTCTGAGCGCCAGGTCAGGCGGCATCATCGGCATCGGGGCGGCGGCCAGCAGCTCCGAGACGCTCATCAGGTCCTCGGACCGGGCCAGGCATGGGGCGCAGTCGGCCAGATGGGCTCGGACGGAACCGGCGAACTCCTCGTCCAGCAGACCCTCTGCCAGATCGGCCAGCACGTCGTAATCAAGGTGTGCCATGCTCGTCACGCGGTGCCACCTCCCTCTTCCAGCATGGACGGCCTGCCCTGTAGCGGAATCACAGGCGCATTCGGTTCAACGACTGAAGGTCGGACGTTGGTGCCGCTCTGGCGGTTCCGTAGATGGAGAAGATGTGGCGCAAGCCTCGCTCTGCCGCGCGCGCAGCGGCTCTTGATGGTGCCAGGCGGCACATTGAGCACCCGGGCCGCGTCGTCCACGGCATAACCCATCATGTCGACGAGGATCAGGGCCGCGCGCTGCTCGTAGGGGATCAGCTGCAGGGCCGCGGTCACATCCATGGTGATCTCGTGCGCCGAGGTCGGGTCCGCGCCCTTGGGGATGACCGCGTCGAACGCGGCGTCGTCGGGGAAGGACACGGTCGGCCGGACCGTGCGGCGGCGCAGGCGGTCGAGGCAGGCGTTGACCACGATGCGGTGCAGCCAGGTCGTGACGGCCGCGTCGCCCCGGAACCGGTCGGCCGCCCGGTAGGCCGACAGGAACGCGTCCTGGAGGGCGTCGGCGGCCTCCTCGGGGTCGCCGATCGTGCGCAAGGCCACGGCCCACATCCGGTCGCGGTGCCGGGCGACCAGCTCGGCGAAGGCCTGCGGGTCTCCTTGGGCGTGCCGCAGGAGCAGCTCCTTGTCAGGAACCGTCTCGGTGTCCGGCCGCCCCGTGAAGGTCATCTCAGCCCGACGCCCCGTAGACGGTGGCCTCACCGATCTGCAGCTTGCCGCTCGGGGGGCCCTGGGCGAACCAGAGGACGACGTACCTGCCCTTGGCGTCACCCAGGTCGACCTCGGTGTTGCCCGCGACGGTCGTTCCGGTCGCGGCCTTCTTGAGCGTCAGGCTGTTGCTGTCGCCGACCCGGATCTCGAACGGCACCCCGGCACTGCCGGCCGGCGCGAACACCCGGATCTTCGACAGGTCGGCGGTCCTGCCCAGGTCGAGGATCACGCCGACGCCGTTGAGGTAGTTGCCGAAGCGGGTGTGGTTGGCGCCGCTGTACCCGTCGGACTCCCAGTACGACGAGCTCTTGCCGTCGATGAGCAGGGGCGCGGTCGGGATGACGTGGTTGTCGGGGTGACCGGCGAACGCCGGCTTGATCTGCTGGTCGCCGCGCGCCGCGACCGGCTGGATCCTGACTCCGGCCGTCGAAGGCGACTCCTTGGTACCGCCCTGGTCGGCCGAGGCCGTCGGAGCGGGCCCACCGGAGGGCTTGTCCTCGCTGGACAGCTGCCAGGCGGCAATGCCCACGACGACGGCCGCGAGGACGCCGGCGAAGGCCACCAGCGGGCGGTTGACCGGCTTGCGGTCACCCTGCTCGCGGTCGCCCTGCTTGCGGTCACCCGGCGAGAGCATGCCGACCGAGGACAGCGCGCTGACGTGCTGCGGCTCCGGAGGGTAGGGGCCGGGGCGCGGGGCGGGGACGGTCCGCTGCGGATCGGGCTGGCGGGGCGGCCGGTTGATGACCGACGGCGGCGGCCCCTGCATGCCGGCGAACAGCGGAAGCGGGGTGCGCGGGACCGTGGACAGGGCGGCGACGACCTCGGCCGGCGTGGTCAACGGCTTCGCCATGTCGCCGATCTCCATGCACCGGCTGACGATGTCGTTGAGCGTGGCCGGGGTGTCGGCGCACACCTCCACAACCGGCCTGAAGTTGCCGTCCTTCTCAGTCGCGAGCGGCAGCGACGACTCGTCCGCGGAACCGGGCCACTGGCCGGTGAGAGCCGCGTAGAGCATCTGGCCGAGGCCGAGCGCGTCGATCCGGGCCGGATCACCGGAGCTGACCGAGCACAGGACCGCGTCAACGGCCAGACCGGTGAGCTTGACGGTCCCGCCGGTCGTCCACACCAGGTTGCGCGCGGTGAGGCACAGGTGGGCCAGGCCGGAACTGTGCGCGGCGGTCAGTGCCTCGGCGGCCTCGGACACGAACGTGGCGGCGCGGCCGGGTTCCAGCGGGCCGTCGCTGAGGATCATGTCCTCGAGCGTGTCACCGCTGACCCATTCGCTGACCACATAGGCCAGCTCACCGGTGTCGTCGGCGTCGAAGACCTGGGTGAGCCGGGGGTCGGTGAGCCTGCTCGCGGTGCGGGCGGCCGTGACGACCTCGGCTGCGCGCGGGAAGTCCGGTTCGAAGGTGCGGACCGAGACGGCGCGCGCGAGGATCTCGTCGATCGCCTTCCACAGCGTCGATCCCGCGGACTCGCTCACTCGCTCTTCGAGCCGGTAGCGTCCGGCGAGCCTGGTCCCGGGCTCAATGATGGACGTGCTCATCTCCGCCGCCGCTGCACATCACTGAATCCCATGGTGCCTGACATGTTAGTGGCTTTGCCCGTCCTTAGCGCAGGCCGGGGATCCGGGCACTGAGCGTACTGATCATCGTCTCCACCTCGGCGACCTTGAGGAGTCGCGCGGTGATGAGGTAAAGGATGCCACCTCCGGCGCCACCGACCACGAGCGCCGCGAGAGAGGACCAGAGGCCGGATCCGGCCCATTTTTCCATACCGACGTGACAACCCCAGGCAAAAGCGGCCAGTGGGCCTGCCGCGGCACACATCTTGACGTACGCGCTGAGCAGCCGGCCGCCGTCCATCCGGCCCAGCCTGCGGCGGAGCACCAGGACGCAGACGAGCGCGCCGGCGAGGTTGGTGAGCACGAAGGCCCCGGCGATGCCGACGACGATGTGCCGGGTCGGCAGCGTCAGGTAGGCAACTGTGGCGGCAATCACATTCACTGTCACGGTCACGGCGGCGATCAGTGCGGGCGTCCGGGTGTCGCGGAAGGAGTAGAACACCCGCAGCATCAGCTGGTAGGCCGAGAACGGCACCAGCGCCACGGCGAGCATCTGCATGATCCGGCCGATGATCAGGGCCTTCTCGTGCGAGACGTTGCGGTGCTCGAACAGCACGACGGCGATGTCCGACGACAGCACGATCATCAGGACCGCACCGGGGATGATCAGTGCGGAGGACAGCCGCAGCCCCGAGGAGAAGTCATCCCGCACCCGGTCGATCTGGCCCTCGGCGGCGTGCCGGCTCATCCGGGGCAGCAACGCGGTGATCACCGAGACGGCGACGATCGCGTAGGGGAGCTGGAAGAACTGGTAGGCCGTGGCATAGGAGGTGAACCCGTAGGCCGAGCTCAGGCCCTCCTTGGCGGCCTCGACGCTGGTGCTGTTGATCAGGCGGGTGACGACCGCGAAGCCGATCTGGGTGAGGACGACGTAGATCAGCGTCCAGCCGGCCGTCCGGCCGACCAGGGCGAGTTCACCCGGCTCGAACCTGAGCTGCGGGTGCCAACGGAAGCCGACCCCGCGCAGTGCCGGCCACAGCGCGACGGTCTGCAGCACGATGCCACCGGTCGTGCCGAGGGCCAGCAGCAGCATCGCGCCGTTGCCGAGGTTGGCCGGGGTCGGCTCACCCGACACGGTCAGCACGAACGCGATGCCGACCCCGATGACGATCACGTTGTTGAGGACCGGCGCCCACATCGGGGCGACGAAGGAGTCGCGGGTGTTGAGGATGGCGCCCGCGAAGGCACCCACGCCGTAGAAGAAGATCTGCGGCAGGAAGAACCAGGCGAACAGGACGGCCAGGTGTCGGTCGTCGCCGGAGAACTTGCCGCCGTAGATGCTGATCAGCACCGGGGCCAGCGCCACCGCGATCGCGGTGAGGCCGGCCAGGAAGATGACCGCCGCGGTGAAGACGCGCTGCTCGTAGGCCTCCCCGTACTTACGGTCGCGTTCCTTGGCCTGCACCAGCAGCGGCACGATCACGCTCGTCAGGATCCCGCCGAGGAGCAGGTCGTAGACGATGTTGGGGATCGTGTTGGCGGTGTTGTAGACGTTGCCCAGCATCGCGGTGCCGAGCGCCGCGACGATCACGATCGTCCGCAGGAACCCGGTGAGCCGGGAGGCCAGCGTGCCCACGGCCATCATCAGGCCGGAGCGCATCAGGCTGGAGGCCCGTCCGGCGGGAACTGCCGCCTCAGAGGACGTCTGTGGCTCCACCATGCTGTGCATCCTCCGCTTCCGTGCGCCGCCGCCTGGCGCGCATTCCACGGAAGCCTACGCCGACGACGACCACCGCGAGCGCCCCGATTGTAATGGAAACTCCGGCTGCGTCGGCCCCGGTCATGTTCATCCCGATGTCGGTCTGGTGCAGCTTCCGGCCGGCCTTGCTGGAGATGACGACGGTGACGGGCGAGTTCTTGTTGCCCGCCCGGGGCGGGCCGTTGAAGGACATCGGGACCAGGAGCGCGTCGTTGGACCCGGCCTCGATCGTCTTCTCGACCTGGAAGTAGGCCTTCTTGCCCCCGACGACCAGATTGCTGGCGTTCGAGAAGATCCGCACCATGACCGTGACCGTCCTGGTCAGCTCGTTGGAGATGGTGA
>JBDSTJ010000186.1:0-8426 GCA_039928335.1 Streptosporangiaceae bacterium
CGACGTCCTGCCCGGCTGCCTGGACTCCCTGGCCGGTCAGGGCGTGGACCTGGCGCGGGTCGTCGTCGCTGACAACGCCTCCGCCGACGACTCGCTGAGGGTCGCCGACTCGGCCGGTGCACTGACCGTCGCGGTCGGCCGGAACGCCGGCTATGCCGCCGGGTTCAACGCCGGGGTGGCCGCGCTGGATCTCGACGGGCTCGACGCGGTGTGCGTCCTCAACCCCGACTGCCGGCTCCGGCCGGGCGCACTCGGCCGGCTCGCGGCGGCGCTGGCCGTCCCGGGCCGGGGGATCGCCGCGCCCCGGCTCGTCAACCCCGACGGCAGCCTCCAGCCGACGTTGCGGCGGCTGCCCGCGGTGCACCGGGCGCTGGCCGAAGCGGTCTTCGGCGGCAACCGGACCGGTCGCCTCGGCGAACTGATCCTGGACGAGGAGACCCATGCGCGACCCGGCCCCGCGGCCTGGGCGACCGGTGCGGCGCTGCTCGTGTCGGTGCAGGCCCTGCGGGAGGCCGGGCCCTGGGACGAGTCGTTCCTGCTGTACAGCGAGGAGACCGACTTCATCCTGCGCGCCGCGGACCTGGGCTGGTCGCTCTGGTACGAGCCGGCCGCGATCGTCGAGCACATCGGTGCGGCGTCTGGTTTCAGCCCCGCTCTCGCGGCGCTGATCGCGGTCAACAAGGTGCGGTTGTTCCGCCGCAGAAGGAGCCTGCCGGCTTCGATCGCCTACTACCTGGCGGTCACCGCCGGTGAGGCGGTGCGGGCGGCCGCGGGCCGGCCCGAGTCGCGGGCCGCGGTCACCGCCCTGGTCCGGCCGTCGCGCCGGCTGACCCGGCTGGCGGGTGGATGACGAGCCTGCGGCTGGTCGGGTTCGACGACCTCGGCCCGGCCGGCCTGGACGCCTGGCACGGGCTGCGCAACGCCGACCCGGCCCTGGACAGCCCCTACTTCCATCCGGGCTTCGCCGCCTCGGTCCACGCGAGCGGCCGGGCCGTGTCGGTGCTGGTCGGCCAGGCCGACGACGGGACGATCACCGCGTTGCTGCCGGTGCACCGGGACCGGTCGGCGTTGCGGCCCGCGGGCTGGCCCGCCGCGGACTTCCAGGGTCCGCTGCTCGCGCCGGGTACCTCCTTCCCGGTGGCGGCGCTGCTCGGCGGCGGGGTCCGGAGCTTCGCCTTCGACCACCTCGCGACCGGTACCGCGGACTTCGAGCCGTGGATCGAGAGCCGCCGCGAGTCGCCGTTCCTCGACGTCACCGGCGGGCTGACCGGCTATCTCGGCCGGGCCTCGCGCAGCGGAAAGGACAACCTGGGTCAGGCCCGTCGCCGGGCCGCCAAGGCCGAACGCGAGTTCGGCCCCGTCCGGTTTGCCGCAGACGACCCCGATCCGGCGGTCCTCGCGCAGGTCATCGCGCTCAAGCGGGCCCAGTACGCCGCGACCGGGGCCCGTGACTACTTCGCCGAGGCCCGGCGCCGCGACCTGCTGGCGAGCCTGCTCCGCACCCGCGACCCGGAGTTCGGCGGCGTCCTGTCGACCCTGCGCGCGGGCCCGCACCTGCTCGCCGCCCACTTCGGGCTGCGTTCGGGCGGGGTCCTGCACTGGTGGTTCCCGGTGTACGACCCCGCCTTCGCGACCCTGTCACCGGGCTGGATGCTGCTGCGCGAACTGGTCGTCGCCGCGCCCGCCCTGGGCCTGACCCGGATCGACCTGGGCCGGGGCGACGACGAGTACAAACGGCGGGCGAAGACCGGGGCGTCGGTGGTCTGCCAGGGGATCGTCGGCCGCGGCCCGGCCCGCCGGCTCGGCCGCCGCGCGGTCGCCGCGGTCAGGCAATCACGGTTCGGACCCGGAGCGAGGTACCTGGTCCGCGCCCTGAGAGCACCCCTCACGTAGGTCCCACCCCCCCCGCGAAGTCAGGAGCTTGCCGTGGCCCGCAGAGCGCTCATCCTGGTCGAGAACCTCTCCGTACCCTTTGATCGCCGGGTCTGGCAGGAGGCGCTGGCGCTCCGCGACGCCGGGTGGGAGGTCAACGTCATCTGCCCGCAGGGCGGCGACAGGGACACCGAACCGGAGGTGGTCCAGGAGGGGGTGCGGATCCTCCGCTACCCGCTCCGCGCGGCGAGCGGCGGGCCGCTCGGCTACCTCCGCGAGTACGTCCTGGCGCTGTGGCACACGTTCCGGCTCGCCCGCCGGGTCGGGCCGGTCGAGGTCGTGCACGCCTGCAACCCGCCCGACCTGCTGTTCCTGGTGGCCCGGCTGCTGAAGCGGCGCGGGGCCCGGTTCGTCTTCGACCAGCACGACCTCGTGCCCGAGCTGTTCCTGTCCCGGTTCGCCGGCCGCAAGGGCCTGCTCTACTACGCGCTGCTCCGGGTCGAGCGCGCCACCTACCGGGCCGCCGACGTGGTGATCTCGACCAACGAGAGCTACCGGGCGGTCGCGCTCGCCCGTGGCCGCAAACGACCCGAAGACGTGTTCGTGGTGCGCAGCGCGCCCGATCTGACCCGGTTCAAGGAGCTCGCCCCCGACCAGGAGCTGCGGCACGGCAAGTCCTTCCTGCTGTGCTACCTGGGCGTGATGGGCCCGCAGGACGGGGTGGACTGGGCGTTGCGGGCTCTGGCGGCGCTGCGCGACCAGGTCGGGCGTAGGGACTGGCACGCGGTCTTCATGGGCGGCGGCGACTGTTTCGACTCCCTGGTCGAGCTCACCGCCGAGCTGGGCCTGACCGACCAGGTGGAGTTCACCGGCATGATGGACGACGCGGGCCTGCTGCCCTATCTGTCGACCGCCGACATCTGCCTGTCGCCTGACCCCAAGAGCCCGCTCAACAACGTGTCCACCATGAACAAGGTCATGGAGTACATGGCGATGGGCCGCCCGATCGTCTCCTTCGACCTGAAGGAGAGCATGGTGTCGGCACGCGAGGCCGCCCTGTACGCGACCGGAAACAGCGTGGCGCAGTTCGCTCAGCTGATCGCCAAACTGATGGACGATCCGGCGGAGCGCCGCCGGATGGGCGAGCTCGGCCGGGCCCGCGTCGACGAGCTGTCCTGGGATCGTTCGCGCGAGGCGCTGGTCGCGGCCTATGAGGCCGCGTGCGCCCGGCGCTAGCGGCGCGACCCGGTGTCGGAACCCCAGCTGACGGGACCGCGCCGGGTCGCCGTCAGCGCCCGGTCCAGCAGCAGGACCCCGAGATAGCAGCCGGCGTCGACCGGGCCTGCCTCGCGGCGGCGTACCAGCGCGGCCAGGTCGCCGAGGCCGAGCCTGCCCTCGGGGGCGGGCCGGCCGAGCTCGGCGAGCTGCCGGTTGCCGGACCTGACCCTGATCCGGCGGCGGAGATGGGCCCCTACGGTACGGGCCGGCCGCACCACGGTCGTGGCCGCAGGCTCGGACCGCCGCTCGTGCGGGGCGAAGCTCGCCTGGGCCCAGCCGTCGTCGGCCAGCACGTCGGGCAACGGGAACACCCGGCCGTGCCCCTCCTCAGTCAGCAGGTAGGCCCCGGCCCCGGCCAGCACCCGGGTCGGGGCGATCAGCAGGTCGTGGACGCGGTGGACCCGGCGGGCGACCCGGCCGGCACCGGACAGATCCAGGACCGGCCGTGGCGCGCAGGCCAGGACGCCGGGTTCGGCCGCCGCCCTGAGCAGGGCCCGCACCGACGCCGCGGTGATCAGCACGTCGGCGTCGAGGTAGAGCCGGGGGAACACCGTGCAGGCCGCGTCGCCCAGCCGCAGGGCGTGGGCCTTGCCGGGCCGCGCGGTCTCCAGCACCCTGGCCCCGGCCCGGCGGGCGACCTCGGCGGTCCCGTCGGCGCAGCCGTTGGCCACCACGATCACGTCGAACTCGCCGGGCACGGCGAGCAGCGGCGGCAGCCCGGCGGCGAGGGAGGTCGCCTCGTTGTGAGCCGGGACCACGATGCTGACCTTGGGGAGGATCACACAGATGAGAGTAGAACGTAGGGAGATCGAAGGGGTGCTGCTGTTCGTTCCGGTCCCGCACCGCGACGAGCGGGGCCTGTTCACCCGGACCTTCGACGCCGCGATCGCCCGGGAGCACGGCCTGGACCCGGCGGCGTTCGTCCAGGACAGCCAGTCCCGGTCCCGGCAGGGCGTGCTCAGGGGCCTGCACGGCCGGGGCGGCCGGGGTGAGGCCAAACTGGTCCGCTGTGCCCGGGGCGCGGTCCTGGACGTTCTGGTGGACGCCCGACCGGCCTCGCCGACCTTCGGCCGGAGCACCTCGGTCCGCCTGGACGATGAGACCTTCACCCTGTTGTACGTGCCGCCCGGCCTCCTGCACGGCTTTCAGGCCCTCACCGTGCAGACGGACGTCTGTTACCGGATAGACCGTGAACACGATCCCGCAGAGGACCTGGCCGTCCGCTACGACGACCCCGACCTCAAGATCGACTGGCCGCTCCCCGATCCCACGGTCAGCCCCCGGGACCGCTCGGCGGGCACCTGGGCCGACCTGGTCGCGCAACTGGGCGGACTCAGCTCTGGGTGATCTCGACCGGCTGCGACCTGGCACGGCTGCGGATCAGGACCCAGATGCCTGCGGCCAGCAGGATCAGGCCGAGCAGGATCCAGGCGAGAGCGGTGACCGGCACGCCGAACATCTTGAGCGCCGAGGCGATGAGCACGAAGGCGAGCGCCCGGCGGATCAGGGTGCCGGGGGCGCGGGAGGAGATCCGGGCGCCGAGATAGACGCCGGGGATCGAGCCGACGAGCAGCGCGGTGGTGACCGAGAGCTGGAAGTCGCCGAACAGCAGGTGCCCGAGCGCCGCCGAGGCGACCAGGGGGACCGCCTGGAGCAGGTCGGTGCCGACCAGCTGGTTGGCCTTGAGGGCGGGGTAGAGCGCGAGCAGCGCCACGATGATCAGAGATCCGGAGCCGACCGAGGTCATGCCGACGATCAGCCCGCCGAGCGCGCCGACCAGGACCGTCGGCAGCGGCCGGATCGTGATCGGGGATGGCACCTGCGAGGCGGGGGAGCCCGGCTCGGCCGTCACCCGGTCGCGGCCCGAGGCCCGGTCGCGCATCGCCTGGACCATCCGGACGATCAGCCCCGCGGCCGCGATGAGCAGGGCGACGCCCATGGCGTAGGAGATGTAGTCCTGCGCACCGTCGCCCAGGGCCCGAGCCGCCAGCACCCCGCAGAAGGACGCGGGGACCGAGCCGGCACACAGCCAGGCCACCAGAGGCAGGTTGACCGTGCCCCGCCGCAGGTGCACATAGCTGCCGACGGGCTTCATGACGGCCGCGGCCACCAGATCGCTCGAGACGGCCGCGAGCGGCGGAACACCGAAGAAGGTGACGAGCATCGGCGTCATCAGGGCGCCGCCGCCCATCCCGGTCAGGCCGACGACGATCGCCACCAGAAACGAGCCGATCGCCATCGTGACATCAAAGTGCATCGATATGTCCCATCGAAATGGTGGGGAATATGCGAGAAGCACTTTACCCCACCCATGGGGACGAATTGCTACCGGATCCAGCCTCCTGCGGTGAGGAGCTTGAGTACCGACTCGACGGCCTCTTCGGGGGAGAGCAGAGAGGTGTCCACGACCAGGTCGGCGTCGGTCGGGGCCTCGTAGGGGTCGGAGATCCCGGTGAACTCGGGGATCAGGCCCGCCCTGGCCTTGGCGTACAGGCCCTTGCGGTCCCGCCGCTCGCACTCGGCCAGCGGCGTCGCCACGTGGACGAGCACGAAGTCGCCGACCGCCTGCACCATCCGCCGGACCTCGGCCCGGGTCGCGGCATAGGGCGCGATCGGCGCGCAGATCGCCAGGCCGCCATGCCGGGTGATCTCGGCCGCGACATAACCGATCCGCCGGATGTTGAGATCCCGGTCGGTCTTGGAGAAGGTGAGGCCCGCCGACAGCATCTGCCGCACGACGTCCCCGTCGAGCAGCGAGAGGGTCCGGCCGCCCCGCTCGGTCAGCGCGTCGGCCAGCCCGCGGGCCACCGTCGACTTGCCCGAACCGGACAGGCCGGTGAAGAACACCGTGACGCCGCGCTCGTGCCGGGGCGGCCGGGCCGCGACCAGCTCGGCCGCGACCGCGGGCGAGGTGAACCACTCCGGGATCGGCTCGCCCCGGTCGAGCAGCTCACCGAGCCGTTCCGGCGCCAGTTCGGCGCGCGCGTGGTCCGGTTCGATCCGGGCCACTGGCCGCCACACCTCCACGTCCGCGTCGTAGGCCCAGGGCTCGGGAACGATGACCGGCAGCGGCGCGTCCCTCAGGGTCCGGCCCGACACCAGCTGGGTGGCCCCGTAAGCCGCGGCGACATGGGCGGCGAGCAGCCCGTCGCGCTCGGCCCGGGGCGCGAGCGGGACCGGCACGACCAGCGAGCCCTCGGGGAGGTCCTTCTGTACGGCCAGCAGCGCTCGGACCAGTGACTCCTCGTGCACGCCCGACAGCAGCGCCAGCACCAGGACGGGGGCGGGTGTCAGCCGGCCGCCGAGCTGCTCGGCGACCTGCCGCAGCTGTCCGAGCTGCTTGCGGTGCAGCGGCTCACGGGTGCCGACCGCCAGCAGCGGCCCGTCCACCCCGATCTCCGCCGGCCGCCTGCGCAGCCGGTGGAAGGCGCCGAACGCGGGGGCCCGCAGCGCCGTGAGCGGACCGGCCAGCCGTACCCCGGTCTCGTCGGCTCCCCACACCTCGGTCACGTCGAGCAGCGCCAGCGGCACGCCTTCGGGGTCCTGCAGGACCAGCCGCTTCTCCTCGGCCAGCCGTGCCGGGACCCTCAGCAGCACCGGCGCCGGCCAGGGCGTGCCGTCGGCCAGCCGCCCGCCGGAGACCACCGCCGCAGTGTCGAGCGAGCCGAGGAACCCCGTCAGCGGCCGGAACGCTCCAGCCAGCAGCAGTTCGAGATCGGCCAGCTCTGCCGGGCCGGGCGTCCACGCCGTGAGGTCGTGCAGGTCGGCGGGCAAGCCAGTTGCGGTCACCGGTACTCCGAGAAGGTAGGGGTTCGACCCCAAAAGTATCGCCGATGACCCTCGGCCGGAGTTTCGGCGGCTCTATCCCGGGCCGTAAAGCCCTAGAGGATCCGGGCGAAACGGTTCTCGGGCTTGCGGATGACCAGGGACAGCTCGCTGTGCGCCGCGGTGAAGCGGCCGCCGGACAGGGCGGCGACGACCCGGGCCAGCCCGGCCAGCGGCGACAGGCCCACCGAGCGGGTCGCGTGGGCCTCGGCGATCACCAGGCCGCGCATCAGGCAGTAACCCCGGATGCCGTCGAGCGAGGCGACCGGCTCGAACACCGCGGGCGGGGCGTGCAGGATCTCGTCACCGAGCAGCCCGCACATCCAGCGCGGCACGATCCGCTTGACCAGGCCGTAGGCGCTCTCCCGGTCGGTGAAGCGGACCAGCAGCAGCCCGCCGGGCTTCAACGCGGCGATCATGCGGTCGAGTACGAGTTCGGCGTTGGTGATCCGCTCGATGAGTTCGTCGGCGTGCACGACGTCGAAGGCCCGTGGTGGCAGCGGCGCGTTGCGGAGATCGCCCAGGTGCCAGCTGTCGAGGTCGTCGCGCTCGTGGGTGTGCGACCGCAGCGCGGGAGTGTCGAGGTCGATGCCGGTGATGTGTCGCCGGACCCGCTCGGGCAGGACCAGCCCCGGTCCTCGGCCACAGCCGGCCTCCAGGATGCGCACCCGGCTCAGGCCCTTGTCGTGAGCATGATCGCTGACCCGCGTCGAGAACAGGGCGACCCGCAGCTCACGATGACCACTGCGGTCCCTCACACTGAGTTCGGTCATAATCCCACAGCGTAGTCACGCCCGGGTCAGGTGTCCGGTATTTACTCTTTCTTTTCGCCCACCTATCCGGATTATGGCCAACGCTCCGCCGGGGACCTGTGCGGGTTGCGCACAGCGGGATGGCACTCTCCGGGCGGGCGCGGAGCAGGGTCGCAGGTTGCCGCGAGTTATCGTGCAGAGGTGGCATCCCCTACACGTGAGCGCGTCCTCGACGCCGCCTTGGCGCTGATCCAGCAGCACGGCTTCGGTGGCACCACGGTGACCGCCATCGAGGAACTGGCCGGGCTGTCGCCGGGAAGCGGCAGCTTCTATCGGCATTTCCGGTCCAAGGAGGAGGTGTTCCGAGAGGTCTTCGAACGGGAGCTGGAGCGGGCTCAGCAGTTCCGCCAGGAGCTGGAGCGCGGCCCTGTCGGCGACCCGCGCGAAGAGCTCACCCGCCGGTTCCGGCAGCGGCTGGACTACATGGGGCAGATCGGTCCTCTGATCAACCTGCTGGCCCGCGAACACGGCAGGTTTCCCGATCTGACCGAGAAGGTGGGTGCCGCGCTCGTGCACCAGGACATCGAGGACGAGGCCGCGCAGCTCCTGCACGACCTGGACGCCGAGCCCGGTCACATCGATCCCCGGGGCGTGCTCGCCGTCGTGCTGTCCGCTCTGACCGGCTATCACCTGACTCAG
>JBDSTJ010000187.1:0-3126 GCA_039928335.1 Streptosporangiaceae bacterium
CCCCGGGACGCACCCTGGCCGCCTACAGCCGCTACGTCGAGGAGCACCGGCGGCCCCACAGGCGCGTCCGCGTCATCGGCGAACCGATCTGGCAGGGCCGCACCCCGGCCGAAGAGGCCGAGTGGACCCGGTACGAGTCGGTGCTCAACGCGGCGTTCGCCCGGAGCCCGGCCTGGATACTCTGCCCCTACAACGCCCGGGTCCTGCCCGATCACATCGTGTCCGACGCCCGGCGCACCCACCCCGGCCTGGTGACCGGTCCGGGGGAGAAGGCCAGTTCGACCTACACCGACCCGGCGGCCTTCCTCGCCCTCGAGGCCGCTCCGCTGCCGCCCGCACCCGCGACGGTCGCCATGGAACTGCGGTTCGACTCCGACCTCGGGCCGATGCGCGACCGTATCGGCCTCCAGGCCACCCTCTTCGGCCTGTCCCCGGACCGGGCGGGCCGCCTGGTCCTGGCCGTCAACGAGGTCGCCTCCAACGCGGTCATCCACGGTGGGGGACACGGCGGCATCCAGATGTGGACGGACCAGTCCATGATCATCTGCGATGTCAGCGGACCCGGCCGGATGGACGCCCCCTTCGCGGGCTACCTGCCCCCCGACCCCGCCACCCCCTATGGCCAGGGCCTCTGGATCGTCCGCCAAATCTGCGACCTCGTACAGATCCGGGCCACCCCGTCCAGCACGCAGGTCCGCCTCCACTTCGGATACCTCTGACACCCCTATGTCTGGCTATCGCCACCGTGTCGCGCCGGGTCGAATAGAGTTCCGAACAATCAGGCTGCCGGATGGGGGCAGACTGGCTCTGGGAGTGCCAATCATCGATGACAACGAATGCCAAGCGACCCTCAGCGTGACTGAGACGGTCTTCGCGGGGCTGCTGGAGGCCAGCAGCCTCCAGCCGCCGCATCTCATCGCCGATGCCGTGACCGAGCACGCCGCACCCCTGGGCGTACTGCGTTGCGTGATCTATCTGAGCGACCTGCGGCAGAGTCTCCTGGTGCCCATGCGTGGCCGTCAGACCGAAGGCCGGGAGTCCCTGGCGGTCGACGGGACCCTCGCTGGGCTCGCCTACCGGGTCAGCAAGGTGTTCGACACCCAGGACGACGACGGAAGAACCCAGGTCTGGCTGCCCCTGCTGGACGGTGCCGACCGGCTCGGGGTCCTGGAGCTCCTCGTGGCCGAGCTGGACGACTCGGTCTCGGCGCGACTGCGGATGCTCGCCTCCGTCACGGCGCTGATCCTCGTGTCCAAGCGCGCCTACGGTGACACCTACCTCCAGACCAGGCGCCTGGAGCCCGTGCAGCTGCCGGCGGAGCTGGAGTGGGCGTTCATGCCCCCGCTGACCTTCGCGACCGAGCAGGTCGTGGTCAGCGGCCTACTCGAACCCGCCTACGAGGTCGGCGGCGACGCCTTCGACTACGCCCTCCTTCAGGACACCCTGCACGTGTCCATGTTCGACGCCGTCGGCCACGACCTGGAAGCGGGCCTCACCTCCAGCGTCGCCATGGCGGCCTGCCGCAACAGCCGACGCGCCGACCTGGACCTGCACGACATGGTCCAGACGATCGACGACACCCTCGCGGCGCGCTTCGCCGACCGGTTCGCCACCGCGATCCTGCTCCAGTTGCACCTCCCCACCGGCACCCTCCGCTGGGTCAACTGCGGCCACCCGCCGCCCCTGCTGGTCAGGGACGGCCGGGTCGTCAAGGTCCTCGACAGCGGCACCGGAAAACCCCACCGCCCGCCACTCGGCCTCGGCCCCGTGTTCGGCGTCGAGAACCCGGGGCCCGACCAGCACGAACAGCTCCAGCCGGGCGATCGGGTCCTGCTCTACACCGACGGCATCGTCGAGGCCCGCTCCCCTGACGGCGTCTTCTTCGGCATCGAACGCCTCACCGACTTCATCCTCCGCCACGCCGCCGAGCAGATGCCCGCGCCCGAGACGCTGCGCCGTCTCATGCGCGGCATCCTCGACCACCACGACGAACGGCTCAGCGACGACGCGACGATCGTGCTCCTGGAATGGCGGCCACCCGACGCCGGCCGCAACCTCCTCCCCTGAATCTTCCGCTGCGTCTGCGCCGGTGCATAAGGTCAGAGATGGGATAATCCACCTCGTGGATCTTGATGTGTTGAAGCCGGAGGACCCGCGGCGGCTGGGTGACTACGAGCTGCGCGGGCGGCTCGGCGAGGGTGGGCAGGGGGTCGTGTACCTCGGGGAGAGCCCCACCCGGGGTCGGGTGGCGGTCAAGCTGCTGCGGCCCGGGTTCGCCGACGACTCCGGCATGCTCGAACGGTTCGTCCGGGAGGCCGAGACCGCGCAACGGGTGGCGCCCTTCTGCACCGCGCAGATCTATACCAGCGGCACCCACGAAGGCCGCCCCTACCTGGTCACCGAGTACATCGAGGGGCCTTCACTACATGAGGCCGTGGTCACCGGCGGGCCCAAGAGCGGCCCCGCGCTGCACCGGCTGGCCGTCGGGACGATCACCGCGCTGACCGCGATCCACCAGGCCGGGATCGTCCACCGGGATCTCAAGCCACGCAACGTGCTGCTCGCTCCCGACGGCCCACGGGTGATCGACTTCGGCATCGCCAAGGCCTTGGACGTCACCTCCAGCCTGACCGGGGCCCCGATCGGCACTCCCGCCTACATCGCCCCGGAGATCCTGGCAGGCCACACCGCGGGTCCGGCCGCCGACCTGTTCTCCTGGGGCTGCACCATCGCCTTCACGGCCCAGGGCGGATCGCCGTTCGAGGCCAACTCGCTGCACGCGATCATCAACAAGATCCTCAATTCCGTCCCTGACCTCGGCGGGATGGCGGAGCCGCTGCGCCAGATCGTCGCCGACTGCCTGGACAAGGAGCCGGGCCGGCGTCCGACGGCGGAGCAGGTCCTGCTGAGGCTGCTCCAGCGGCCGGCCCTCGCCCCCGGCGTCATGGCCGAGGCCGCCGCGGTCGCCGGAGCGGAGACCGCCCCTCCCCCGCCCGGCCCGCAGCCCGCCGCGTCGTTCGGGTATCCGCCGCCCGGCCCTCCCCTGCCCGGTCCGACCTGGCCCGGCAACGCCGCCCACGGTGCCCCGGCCGCCCACGGGGCGACCTACCCGCAGGGAGCACCGCC
>JBDSTJ010000188.1:0-6705 GCA_039928335.1 Streptosporangiaceae bacterium
TCGATCACGGTCGAGGCGCGCGGCGAGGTCGCCGAGCTCAAGGACAACGTCAACCTGATGGTGGCGAACCTGCGGGCGACAACGCGGGCCAACGAGGAACAGGACTGGCTCAAGACCAACCTGGCCAGGATCGGCGGCCTCATGCAGGGCCACCGGGACCTGCTCCAGGTCGCACAGCTGATCATG
This sequence comes from Streptosporangiaceae bacterium, assembly GCA_039928335.1. Lineage (GTDB taxonomy): Bacteria > Actinomycetota > Actinomycetes > Streptosporangiales > Streptosporangiaceae > Actinocorallia. Next base: position 187 of record JBDSTJ010000188.1, read on the forward strand.
AGCGAGCTGACGCCGACGGCGGCCTCGCAGTACGGCGCGTTCTACTTCGCCGACGAGAGCCGGGACCAGACCGAGCTGGTGCTGATGGCCGGCTACGGCGTACCCCGCGAGGAGGTCGGTCAGGTCCGGTTCTCCCTCGGCCAGGGGATGGTCGGCCAGGCCGCGCTGGAACGCAAGACCATCCTGGTGCCCGAGGCTCCCGCGGACTACGTACGGATCGGGTCCGGGCTCGGCGAGGCCGTCCCGGCGAGCGTGATCGTGATGCCGATCCTGTTCGAGGACCAGGTGCTGGGCGCGATCGAGCTGGCGTCCTTCGGCCGGTTCACCGACGTGCACCTCGACTTCTTCGACCAGTTCACCGAGACCATCGGCGTCACGATCAACGCGATCATCGCCAACACCCGCACCGAGTCGCTGCTGTCGGAGTCGCAGCGACTCGCCCAGGAACTCCAGGAACGCTCCGACGAGCTGCAGCGGCAGCAGGGCGAGCTGCGCAGGTCCAACGCGGAGCTGGAGGAGAAAGCGGCACTGCTGGCCAAGCAGAACCGCGCGATCGAGATTCAGAACTTCCAGATCGAGCAGGCCAGGCGGACCCTGGAGGAGCGCGCCGAGCAGCTGGCGGCCTCCGGCCGGTACAAGTCGGAGTTCCTCGCCAACATGTCGCACGAGCTGCGGACGCCGCTCAACAGCCTGCTGGTGCTGGCCAAACTGCTGTCGGAGAACAACGACGGCAACCTCACCGCCAAGCAGGTCGAGTTCGCCAAGACCATCCACGACTCCGGCACGGACCTGCTCCAGCTCATCAACGACATCCTCGACCTGTCCAAGGTCGAGGCGGGCAAAATGGAGGTGCACCCGCAGCAGCTCGCCCTGTCGAAGCTGGTCGACTACGTCGACGCGACGTTCCGGCCGATGGCCGTCGACAAGGGCCTGGGCTTTGACGTGCGGGTCGACGAGCAGATCCCCGGGGCGCTGTTCGCCGACGAGCAGCGGCTCCAGCAGATCCTGCGCAACCTGCTGTCGAACGCGGTCAAGTTCACCTCCGACGGGTCGGTCGACCTGGTCGTGGGCCGCGCCCAGGAGGGGGAGTTCAGCGAGCCCGCGCTGCTGAACGCCGGCGAGGTGGTGGCCTTCCGGGTCGGCGACACCGGCATCGGGATCAGCGAGGACAAGCTCCAGGTGATCTTCGAGGCGTTCCAGCAGGCCGACGGCACGACCAGCCGCCGCTACGGTGGCACCGGGCTGGGGCTGTCGATCAGCCGGAACATCGCGACCCTGCTCAACGGCGAGATCCGGGCGGAGAGCCGGGTCGGCCACGGCAGTACCTTCACGCTGTTCCTGCCCGCGGAGTTCCGTGAGCTCCCGGGCGAGCACAAGCCCAGGCTGGAGGCTCCCGCCCCGGCCCAGCCGCTGCCCGCCCCGCCGGTGGTCGACACCGGCTCGCTGGCCGGGTTCCTGGACGACGCGCCGGCCGACTACCTCGACCTTGAGCTCTCCGACCGCAAGGTGCTGATCGTCGACGACGACGTGCGGAACGTCTTCGCGCTGACCAGCGTCCTGGAGGGGTACGGCATGGACGTGCTCTATGCCGAGGACGGCCAGGCCGGCATCGAGGTGCTCCAGCGCAACCCCGACATCGCTCTCGTGCTGATGGACGTGGTGATGCCGGGGCTGGACGGTTACGCGACCACCGAGGCGATCCGCGGCATGCCGCAGTTCGCCGACCTGCCGATCATCGTGATCACCGCGAAGGTGATGCAGGGTGACCGGGAGAACAGTCTGGCGTCGGGCGCCTCCGACTATGTGCCCAAGCCGGTCGACGTCGATCATCTGCTCAGCGTGATGCGTCGCTGGCTCCAGCTCGCGGAGGAGAACAACTGATGGAGGAGAAGGCCAAGATCCTTCTGGTGGACGACCGGGAGGAGAACCTGATCGCGCTCGAGGCGATCCTGAGCTCGCTCGACCAGGACCTGGTCCGGGCCCGGTCGGGCGAACAGGCGCTGAAGGCGCTGCTGACCGACGAGTACGCGGTGATCCTGCTGGACATCGTGATGCCTGGGATGGACGGCTTTGAGACCGCCCGGGACATCAAGCGGCGCAAGAAGACCCGGGATGTCCCGATCATCTTTCTGACCGCGGTCAACAGCGACCCCGACTACGCCTTCCGCGGCTATGCGGCGGGTGCGGTCGACTTCATCGCCAAGCCCTTCGACCCATGGGTCCTGCGGGCGAAGGTGTCGGTCTTCGTGGAGCTGCACAACAAGAACCGCCAGCTCCGCGAGCAGGCCGCGCTCCTGCGCCAGCAGGCGGCCCTGCTGCGCGGAAGGTCCGCGGATCCGGCCGATGGCGGCTGAATTTGTGGGACCATCGTCTCTGTGATCGTGGAACGCCAGCTCGAATTGCAGTTCGGCGGCGAGAGCCGTGCCGCTGAGACCCACACCAACCTGTCGGCGATCCGCCGCGACGGGCGCTGCCTGTGGGCGGCCGGGGACGAGACCGCCACAATCGAGCGCCTCACCGAGGTTCTCGGTCCGGACGGGCAGGTCACGGGTTACGCCGACCACCTGACGGTCCGGCTGGCCGACCTGGTCGAACTGCCGGCCGGGCCGGACGAGGAAGCCGACATCGAAGGTCTGGCCAGCGCGGACGGCTGGCTCTGGGCGATCGGCTCGCACAGCCTCAAGCGCAAGCGGATCAAGCATGACCAGAGCGACGCCAAGGGGCGCAGGCGGCTCGCCACCGTGGTCCGCGAGGAGAACCGGTACATCCTGGCGCGGCTGCCGCTGGAGACCGGCCCCGACGGGCTGCCGGTACCGGTGCGCAGGGCGGCCGACGGCCGGACCGCCGCGGTGCTCGGCGGGCGCGGTGACTCGATCACCGACCTGCTCGCCGACGACCCGCACCTCGCACCGTTCCTGGCCATCCCGAGCAAGGACAACGGCGTTGACGTCGAGGGCGTCGCGGTACACGGCGACCGGATCTATGTCGGGTTCCGCGGCCCGGTGCTGCGCGGCTGGGCAGCCCTGGTCGAGGTGTGGCCGCAGACCGACCCGCGCGACGACGCGCGCCTGCACCTGCGCAAGCTCAACGGTGCCCGCTACCACACCCACTTCCTGGACCTGGGTGGGCTCGGCATCCGCGACCTGTGCCCGGACGGCGACGACCTGCTGGTCCTGGCCGGGCCGAGCATGGCGCTGAGCGGCCCGGTGCGGGTCTACCGCTGGCGCGACGCGGTGGTCGCCGCCGCCCCCGCGATCGTGCGCGACCTGGAGCTGGTCGGCGACCTGCCGCACGGTGACGGCGAGGACCACGCCGAGGGGATCGCACTGGTCGACGGCCGGCTCCTGGTCGTCTACGACAGCCCCGCACCGGCCCGGCACACCCCGGCGGGTGGCATGCTCGCCGACCTGATCATGCTCTCCTGAGAGTGATCTAGCCCGTACTCGGGCAGTGACCTGACGTGACTACCGGGGCACTTTTCGCTACGGGTGCGGGGGCCGGCCTGGTCGCAGGGGCCACCACCTGCGCCGTCGTGCACGCCGGCCTGCTGACCGGCGCGGTGCGCGACTCCGCGCGTCCGGCCCGGCCCGTGGCGGCTTTCCTGGGCGCGAAGCTGGCCGTGCACACCGTGCTCGGCGCGGCCCTGGGTCTGCTGGGCGGTGTCGTGCAGCCCGGTCCGTCCGTCAGAGCCGTTCTGCTCGTCGCGGCCGCCGGGCTCCTCGCCTGTTTCGCGCTCGATCTGCTCGGCCTCCGCTCGGAGAAGGCGGCCGGGCACTGCGCCCCGCCCCGGTCGCGTCCGGTGGTGCTCGGCGCGTCCACCGTGCTGCTGCCCTGCGGGCTCACCCTGTCCGCGGAACTTCTCGCCATCACGTCGGGATCCGCGCTCGGCGGAGCCGCGGTGATGGCCGGTTTCGTGCTCGGCACCGCGCCGCTGTCCGGGCTGCTCGGGCTGACCGTCGGCCTGCTGCGCGGCCGGGTCAACGTGCTGCTCGGTGTCGCAATGCTCGGTCTGGCCGGCTGGACCGGCCTGTCCGGCCTGCGGCTGGGCGGCTGGCTGCCCGACACCTCGGCAGCCGCCGCGATCGACTCGAGATACGTGGTCACCGACGCCGCCGGTGCCCAGACCGTCACCGTCCACGCCCTCGACAACGGCTACCGGCCGGCGCTCCTGGCCGCCCACGCCGGGACGAGGACGACTCTGATCGTCCGGACCAACGGCACCAGCGGCTGCACCCGCGCGTTCGAGATCCCCAAGCGCCACGTCGAACGGCTGCTCCCGGTCACCGGCGAGACCCGCCTCGACCTGGGCGTCCCCGGCCCCGGCCGGATCGCCTTCACCTGCGCCGCCGGCCACTACCCAGGTTCGATCACCTTCCGCTGAGCCCCACCGACACAGCGCAGAAACCGAAGCGACCTGCCGGACCGAAGGTCGTCGGTGCCGGGCGGAGCGCCTCGCGGGTCAGGGGAGGTCGGCTCGGCGCAGGAGTTCTGCGGCCTGTTCGGGGCGGACGTCGTTGATGAAGACGCCCATGGCGGATTCCGAGCCCGCGAGGTACTTGAGTTTGCCGGGAGCCCTGCGGATGGAGAAGAGCTGGAGGTGCAGGCGGAAGGTGTCACGGTGGGAGTTGACGGGAGCCTGGAACCAGGCGGCGATGTAGGGCATCTGGACGCCGTAGACCGCGTCGAGGCGTTGGAGGATCTCGAGGTAGAGCGGACCGAACGCGTCCTTCTCGGCAGCGGTGAGCCCGGCCAGGTCGGGGACCTGGCGGTGCGGGTAGAGGTGGACTTCGAAGGGCCAGCGGGCGGCCTTGGGGACGAATGCGGTCCAGTGGCCGTTGGCCGCGACGACCCGAACGTCCGACTGCTCGGCGGTCATACGGTCGGCGAAGGCGTCCGGGTTGCGGTCGAGGGCGGCCAGGATGCGCTCGGTGCGGGGTGTGACGAAGGGGTAGGCGTAGATCTGGCCGTGCGGGTGGTGCAGCGTCACCCCGATCTCCTCGCCCCGGTTCTCGAACGGGAAGACCTGCTCGACGCCGGGCAGCCGGGACAGCACGGCCGTGCGGTCGGCCCAGGCTTCCATGACGACCCGGACGTCCTCGGCCGACAGGCGGCTGAACGAGCCGTTGTGGTCGGGACTGAAGCAGACGACCTCGCAACGGCCCTCGCCGGGCCGGATCCCCTCGGCCTGCTCCACCTGGTCGGTGCGGTGGCTGAAGGAGGGAAACCGGTTCTCCAACACCGCGACCCGGTAGTCCCCGGGGATCTCCGACCGGAACCCGGGCGTGGACGGGCAGAGCGGGCACTCGGCAGCCGGCGGCAGGAAGGTGCGGCCCTGTCGGTGCGCGGCGACCGCGACCCACTCGCCGGCCAGTTCGTCCCACCTCAGCTCCGAGGCGGGCGGGGGTTGCGGCAGGTCCCGGCCGTCCCGGGCGGACCGGTCGGGATCGCCGGGCAGATCGAAGTAGACGAGCTCACGACCGTCGGCCAGTTCGATCCGGGTGCGCCTCATGCCGGGCATAATGCCATGTTCACCACGTGGACGATCAGGTCAGCCTGTCCTGAGCTGCGGCGATCCGGTCCAGCGTGCGCTTGCGACCGAGGACTTCCAGGGACTCAAACAGCGGCAGGCCGACGGTGCGGCCGGTGACGGCCACCCGGACCGGGGCCTGGGCCTTGCCGAGCTTCAGCCCGAACTCGGCGCCGACGGCCTCGAGCCGGTTCTTGAGCTCCTCAGCGGTCCAGGGGGCGTCGGCGTAGGCCGCGGCGGCCGCGGCGAGCAGGTCCACGGCCGGGCCCTTCATCCCCTTGGTCCAGGACGCCTCGTCCCGCACCGGCTCGTCGAGGAAGGCGAAGTCGACCAACTCGTTGATCTCCGACAGGACCGTCAGCCGGGTCTGGGCCAGCGGGGCCAGTTCGGCGAAGACCTGCGGGTCGTAGTCGGCGACCCACGGGCCGCAGGCCGCGACGAACTGCTCGACGGTGAGCGCCCGCAGATAGTCGCCGTTGATCGCGCGCAGCTTCTTGACGTCGAAGAACGCCGGCGAGGAGTTGACGTCCGCCAGGGCGAACTCCTGGGCCATCTCGGCCCAGGGCAGGATCTCGCGGTCGCCCGAGGGGGCCCAGCCCAGCAGCATCAGGTAGTTGACCATGGCGTCGGCGAGGTAGCCCTCGGCCTGATAGTCCTCCAGCGCCACCTTGTCGCGGCGCTTGGACAGCTTCTGCCGCTTCTCGTTGACGATCACGGGCACGTGCGCCCAGACCGGCGGCCGCACCCCGAGGACCTCCCACAGCAACTGCTGCTTGGGCGTGTTGGACAGGTGCTCGTCGCCGCGTACGACATGGGTGATGCCCATCTCGATGTCGTCGACGACGTTGGCGAGGATGAACAGCGGCGAGCCGTCGGTGCGGGCGATCGGGAAGTCCTCGAGCGCGGCGTTGGGGAACTCGACCTTGCCGCGCACCTGGTCGTCGATGACGGTGACGCCCTCGTCGGGAGTGCGGAAGCGGATGGCGCCCTCG
>JBDSTJ010000189.1:0-4404 GCA_039928335.1 Streptosporangiaceae bacterium
GCGGGACTCGATGCCGACCCGCGACCTGATCCACTCGTCGTTCGTGTCGATGCCGCGCGCCGCGAGGTCGTCGTTGGTGACGACGTTCTCGGGCTGGTAGTGGCCGAACGCGACGATTCTGGCCCCGGCGGAGCCGGCGACCTGCAGAAAACCGCTCATGAATGATCCCCGATCAGCTGACGAGCCTTGTCCAGGTCGTCGGGGGACTTGAGTGCGAGCAGATCCACGCCCTTGAGGTCCCGACGGGCGAGTCCGGTGAGCGTGCCTGCCGGGGGAAGCTCGATGATCGCCGTCACCCCGAGCCCGGCGAAGGTCTCCGTGCAGAGGTCCCAGCGCACCGGGGCACTGACCTGTTCGACCAGCCGGGTCACGAACTCCGTGCCCGTCTCGACGACCGCGCCGTCGCGGTTGGAGACCAGCTTGACCTGTGGGTCCTTGGCGATGATGCCCTGCGCGGCGGCGTGCAGGGCCGCCACGGCCGGGGCCATGTGGCGGGTGTGGAAGGCCCCGGCGACCGGGAGGGGGCGCAGGCGGGCCTTGGCCGGCGGCTCCTCGGCGAACGCCGCGAGCTGCTCCAGGGTGCCGGCGGCCACGATCTGGCCGTTGCCGTTGATGTTGGCCGGGGTCAGGCCGTGCTTGTCCAGGGCGGCCAGGACCTCCTCCCGGTCGCCGCCGAGCACGGCGGTCATGCCCGTCTCGGTGGTCTTGGCGGCCTCGGCCATCCCCGCGCCGCGGACCTTGACCAGGCGCAGCGCGTCCTCGGGGGAGAGCACGCCGGCCATCGAGGCCGCCGCCAACTCGCCCACGCTGTGCCCCGCCACGACCCCGGGAACGAGGTCCAGGGCTTCGTAGACGGCGAGTGCGGCAGCCACGAGCAGGGGCTGGGCCACTGCCGTGTCGCGGATCTCGTCGGCGTCAGCCTTGGTCCCGTGGCGGATGAGGTCCAGTCCGGCGACGTCCGACCAGCCGGCGAGGCGGTCGGCGACGCCGGGGACCTCGAGCCACGGCTCGAGGAATCCGGGAGTCTGCGCACCCTGGCCGGGCGCTGTGAGGAGAAGCACGGTCCCCACCTTGCACTGCGGGAGTACCCCGTGAGGATGCTGACGGGGACGAAGTTTGCTCGCATTGTTTTGTAGCTAGTGCACAACAGTTGGGCACGCTCTGTGATGGATGAGGTACATGCTGTTCGCTCCGGTCTCTCAGTGCTGCGAGCGTTCGCCGAATCTCCCCAGCACCAGGGCTATCCGCAGGGTGAACGCGCCCCGTCCGTCGGTGGGGACCAAGCCGGTCAGCTCGCTGACCCGCCGGAGCCGGTAGCGGACCGTGTTGGGGTGCACGAACAGCAGCCTGGCCGTGGCCTCCAGGGATGATCCCTGCTCGAGATAGGTGGTCAGGGTGTCCAGCAGCGGGGCCCCGGCCATCTGGGTCGGCCGGTACACCTGGTCGATCAGGTAGCGCCGGGCCTCGGCGTCGCCGTCCAGGGCCCGCTCGGGCAGCAGCTCGGCGGTGAGGGCGGGGCGCGGAGCGTCCGGCCAGCCCACCGAGGCCCGCAGCCCGGCCAGCGCGGCGCGGGCGGAGGCGGTCGCCCCGTACAGGTCGGCGGCCTCGGGGCCGATCACGACGGGTCCGGGGCCGAACTTGGCCGCCAGGAGCTGGGCGGCGGCCAGCGGGTCGTCGGCGCCGCCGACGATCACGATCAGCCGGTGGCCCTGCACGCCGGAGAGCACGTCGACCCGTAGCCGCCGGGCCGACAGCCGGATCTGGTCGGCGATCGCCTCGGGGTCCTCCTCGGGGGCGTGCCCGGCCAGGACGAACACCGGTTTGGTCGTCCAGCCCAGAGCCGCGGCCCAGGAGTGCAGGCCGTCGTCGCCGTCGCCGCGCAGCAGCGAGTCGACCACCAGGGCCTCGAGCCGGGCGTCCCAGGCCCCGCGCGTCTCGGCCGCCCTGGCGTAGACCTGGGCGGCGCTGAAGGCCACCTCCCGGGTGTAGCGCAGGATCGCCTCGCGCAGCTGGGCCTCGCCGCCGGGGGCGGCCAGGTCGTGCAGCCGGGTTTCGACGACCTCGCTGATCACCCGGATCATGTCGACGGTGTGCTGCAGCCGGATCGTGCGCATCATCTCGCGCGGAGCGGAGGCGAACACCTCGCCGCCGAGGGCGACCCGGGTCTTCTCGGAGTTCTTGAACCACTCGACGAACGAGGCGATGCTCGTCTGGGCGACGAGCCCGATCCAGGACCGCTGCTCGGCGGGCATCCGACGGAACCAGGGCAGGCGCTCCTCCATCCGCGTCAGTGCGGACGTGCCGAACGTGCTCATGGCCGTTTCCAGGCGCCGGGTTGTCAGCTCCCGGAGCTCTGCGTCGCTCTTGTGCACCAGTCCAGAGTGCCATCAATGGAGCCGTGCTCCTCACCAACGCGGCCAAGCCCTCTCTGCCTGCGGGAGTGGTCTGGTCAACGAGTGGCCAAAGATCTTCAAAGTGCGGTCACGCTTCGTGTTCGTGAGTCTGGCTCTCCGTAGTGTCCGGTTTCGAGACCCACGGAGGTGCTGATGGAACGGCCGATCTTCATCGTCGGATGCCCGCGCTCGGGCACCACGCTGGTGCAGCTCATGCTGCACGCGCATCCGAGGATCGCGATCCCGCCGGAGACCCGGTTCCTGCTGCCGGCCTACTTCCGGCGGCAGGAGTTCGGCGACCTGCGGACCGAGTCCGGTCGCCGCGCCCTCGGCCGGTGGATCGTCGGCGAGAAGGAGGGCAGGTTCCCAGATCTCGGGCTGGACGCCGAGGCGGTGGTCGCCGAGATCATGGCCGCGCCGCCGACGATCGGCTCGGTGCTCGGCACCGTGCTCCGCGCCTACGCCCGCAGCCACGGCAAGCCCCGCTGGGGCGACAAGCGCCCGACCTACGTGCGGTACCTGCCGGAGCTGCACCGGCTGTTCCCCGACGCCCAGTTCGTGCACGTGGTCCGGGACGGCCGGGACTGCGTCGGCTCGCTCAAGCAGATGCCGTGGTGGAAGCAGGACAGCTACTACTCGATGGCGACCTGGGCGCAGGCCGTCGACTCCGGGCACGCGGCCGGCCGCAGGCTGTCCGCGGGCTCCTACTACGAGCTCCAGTACGAGTCGCTCGTCGCCGACCCGGCCCGGGAGCTGACCGCGCTCTGCGGCTTCCTCGGTGAGGCCTTCGACACCGGCATGCTCCGCCCGTACCAGCTGGCCTCGGTTCCGGTCAGCCGCAAGAAGCACCACGCCCGCACCCGCGGGGCCGTCGACACCGCGGCCGTACGGACCTGGGAGAACCGGCTGGAACCCTGGGAGGCCACGCTCGCCGAGCACGTGCTGGGCGGCCGCCTGGAGTCCTACGGGCACGAGCTCTCCGGCCTGGGCCGGCCCTCGCCCGCCCATCTGGCCCGCTACCTCGGGACCCTGGCCAAGGCCAGGACCGAGGTGGTCCGCCGCAACTCCCGGGACGCGCTCCGCCGCTTCGGCGAGGATGACGTCGCCTGCGCCCTCGTCGAGGCCACCGACTACGGCCGGGTCACCCGGGCCTTCTCCAGCCGCCGCCCCTGACCCTTGCGCGCCGGCCCCGCGAAAGCCCCGCCTCCCGGCTGCGGAGGCGGGGCCGGCACGTCCGTCAGGCGGCTCCGCCGGACTCGGCGGGGGCGTTGGAACCGGAGACGGCGGCCACGCCGTCGCCGAGACCGTAGCGGTCGATGGCCTGCTTGAGGACCTCGTGCTTGAGCTCGCCGCGCTTGACCAGGCGGGTGAGGACCGCCAGCACGATGGACTGGGTGTCCACGTGGAAGAAGCGCCGGGCCGCGGCCCGGGTGTCGGAGAACCCGAACCCGTCGGTCCCGAGCGAGGAGTAGTCGCCGGGGACCCACGGGGCGATCTGGTCCTGGACCGCCTTCATGAAGTCGCTGACGGCCACGATCGGGCCCTGGGCGCCGTCGAGCGCCCTGGTGACGTACGGCACCAGCTGCTCGGCGTCGGGGTTGAGCAGGTTGAAGGTGTCGCAGTTCATCGCCTCGCGGCGCAGCTCCGCCCAGGATGTGGCCGACCAGACCGCGGCGGAGACGCCCCAGTCGTCGGCGAGGAGCTGCTGTGCCTCGAGCGCCCACGGAACTGCCACGCCGGAAGCCATGATGCGTGCGCCGACTCCGTCGCCCTGGCCGGCCGGACGGTAGAGGTAGGCGCCCTTCAGAATGCCTTCGGCATCGACGTTGTCGGGCTCCTTCGGCTGGATGTTCGGCTCGTTGTAGACGGTCAGGTAGAAGATGACATTTTCGCCCTCCGGATGATCCTCGGAGGATCCATACATGCGCTCGAGTCCCGATTGCATGATGTGGCTGATCTCGAACCCGAAGGCCGGGTCATAGTGGACAACCGCGGGGTTCGTCTGCGCGAG
>JBDSTJ010000190.1:0-9780 GCA_039928335.1 Streptosporangiaceae bacterium
GAGGTCGCCAACGCGGAGCGGGTCGCGTCCTTCGCCACCGCCCAGGTCCTCGACCACGGCGTGCGGGACGGGCGTGCCTACATGGTGACGGAGTTCATCGACGGGACCACGCTCGGGGACTACATCCTCACCCGGGGCGCGCTGTCGGCCGGGATGCTGCACGGCGTGGCCGTGGGCGTCGCCACCGCCCTGGTCGCCATCCACTCGGCCGGCCTGATCCACCGCGATCTCAAACCCGGCAACGTGATGCTGTCGCTGTCGGGGCCGCGCGTCATCGACTTCGGCATCGCCCGCGCCCTGGACGCCAGCACGATGCACACCGCGACCGGGATGCTGATCGGCAGCCCCGGCTGGATGGCCCCCGAGCAGATCCTCAACGGCCCCATCACCACAGCCGTCGACATCTTCGCCTGGGGCTGCCTGATCGGCTACTCCAGCAGCGGACGGCACCCCTACGGCACGGGCAACCTGTCGGTCATGTCGGCCCGGCTGCTGCACGCCGAGCCCGAACTGGGGCCGCTCCCCGAACCGCTCTCCTCCCTGGTCAAACGGGCCCTGGACAAGGACCCGCACCGCCGACCGAGCGCCCAGGAACTCCTGCTCGGCCTGGTCGGCGGCACCTCGCCGGCGCCGGCTCCACTGGCCCGGGCCGCCGAGAGGACCGTCGCCCAGTCCTGGCAGCCGCCGCTCCCGCCGCCGCCCGCCCCGGACCACCACGCCCCGCCCAGGCAGCAGTACGCCCCGCAGCAGTACTCCCCCCAGCCGCAGACGCCGATCTCCCACTCCCCGACCCTGCCGCCGGTCTCCTACCAGGACCACCAGGACGACCGGACCCAGGTCAGCCCGCGCCGCCGGGTTCCGCTGATCGCCGGCGGGGTGCTCCTGGCGCTCGTGGCGGCATCCGCCGGGGCTTATCTCCTCACCAGGGACGATGGCAAGAAACCCGCAGCCTCCTCCGGAGGGGCCGCCGACCCCGGGATCATCTACGGGCGGCTGGACCACGGGGCCGACTGCAAGGACTCGGTCATCGCGAGCTTCGTCCCGGGCAGCCCCACCGTCACCGAGCTCACCCAGGGACCGTGCGACATCCTCCCGCAGTGGTCCACCGCCGCCCAGTTGATCGCCTTCACCCGCAACGGCACCAAGGGCGGCGGCGGACTGTGGACGATGGCCAAGGACGGCAGCGGCGCCAAGCTCCTCACCCCGATGAAGTCCGGCACCCGGATCGCCTGGTCACCGAAGGGCGACCAGCTCGCGTTCATGCGCCTGGACACCGACAAGTGGCCGCAGGTCTACGTGGTCGACCTCGACGGTCAGAACCCCAAGGCGGTCACCACCAGCACCGACGACAAGGACGACCCGGCCTGGTCGCCGGATGGGACCCGGCTCGGGTTCTGGAAGGTCGTCGACGGCAAACGTGAGATCTTCACCCATGACCTCGCGACCGGCACGCAGACCCGGGTGACGGTCTCAGACGACACCCACATGGCCAACGACCCCGCCTGGTCACCGGACTCCAAGCAGATCGCCTTCACCCGCGACGCGACCGGACCCGGTCACGACAACGAGGACCACGACATCTGGGTCGTCAACGCCGACGGCACCGGCGCGCACGCCGCGACCACGACGCCCGAGCGGGAGATGGACCCGTTCTGGTCGCCCGACGGCAGGTCGCTCGGTTTCGTGCGGGGCCCGGTGAGCGCCCCGCGCATCTGGAAGATGAACCCGGACGGTACCGACCAGGTTCTGATCGGCCCGTCCGGTTCACCGATGGGACACCCGTTCTGGGCTCCGGGCCGTTAGGCGCGCCAGGAGCGGACGAGGTCGCGCAGGGACTCCCGGTCGAAGTCGATGCCCATGTCGGTGAGCTCCTGCGCGACGAGCTTGCCGTCCGGGCCGTGCTTGGCGAGCAGCCGGTAGGTGAAGTACGGGAACCAGTGGTTCTCCCGGATCTTCCCGACCTCGTGCTCGTCGATCGCGTACCCGTCGGCGGCGAGCTCCGCGCAGGTCGCGCCGATGTCACCGTTGTGCCGGCCCAGCACCTCGATCACGATGCCGCGCATGCTCTCGGGGTCGGGCTGCGGCTTCAGGTCGGGGTCGGGCACCAGGTCGACGAAGGTCTGCTCGCCGGGGCTCTCGGGCGCGGAGCCCCTGCTCTTGCCGCTGCCGTTGAGCTTGGCCCCGCCGGCGGTGGCCGACGCGCCGTTGGCGGACGTGGCGGCCGCCTCCAGGGCGCCCTTGGGCTCCGCCGCAGCGGGGATCTGCATGACGGTGATCTGCTGAAGGGGGAGCGCGGGCGCGGGTTCGGCCGGCTCGGCCTTCTCCTTCTCATTGGTGGCGATATAGCGGTGCAGCGTGCGCAGCAGGACGAAGAGGCCGAGCATCGACACGATGGGCGGCACCGCCGCCGTCGCCTGGTAGGAGAACTCCCGGTTGAGCACATGGCCGACATTGAAGATCAGTGATGCCGTCCACCCCGCGAGCGCGATGAAGAGCGGCAGCATGAAGTCCATCCAGCTGAGCAGGTTCTTGCGGATGGCGTAGGCGTCGAGGGCGAGCAGGAAGAGCCCGAGCTCCCCGACGATGATGAACAGGTCGACCAGAAGGGGGAACGAGGAGGCCTTCCAGCCGGTGAGTCCATGCTCGATGGCCCACTCGTAGAGACCTGCGTAGGACTGTGCGAAGCCACCGCCGGTCGCGGTCAGGACCGCAGTGGCCATCAAGCCCACCGCAGCCCATCGAGTGACGGCCCTGGCCTTGCTGGCGGCGCTCATGGCGTGCTCCTGAATGTTTAAATTGAGATGACCTCGGGGGAGAATATCCCGTCACTTGGCCCTCAGGAGTTAACTTCATGAGTCTTTGTCCGCATCGTTGCCTGTGTAGCGTGGATTCGACCACGATGCGGGCCCGCTGACCTGGTCAGTCGCCCTTGTTCAGGCCCAGCACATCCGCCGCGCGCGGCATCAGGATGCCCAGCACGATGACGGCCCCGCCGCCGAACTTCAGTGCCTGGTCGGTCAGGTCGAGGAAGGGGTTGTCGGGCATCGCCATCGCCCATGCGGTGAAGGCGAGCATCGCGAACACCAGCAGGAGGAGGACCACCCGCAGGCTGCGCTGCGGCGGCACCTCCCCCTGGTTGACGCCGACCATCCGGCGGCGCTGCAGGTAGGCCAGCAGGTAGAACGTCGGGACGAGAGCGAGACCGATGGCGAACACGACCCATCTCGTGGTGCTGGTGTCGGGGCCGATGAACGACCAGAGGGCGAGGTAGACGGCGACGGCCTCGGAGGGAATGAAGGCGGCGACCCTGGTGAGGGCGCTGTCCCTGTCATAGTCCGTCGACTGCGGCTTCACCGTGTCGGGATCGTTCACGGCTTCGGTCGCCACGGCGACCTGTGCGTATTTGGCGACACTCATACCCGCATATCGCGGGACGAGCCAGGAACGTTAGGGATCCGCGCTCAGTCGTCCACCGTCGTCCAGAGCATCGACTGGGTGCTGACCCAGCGGGGAGCCCCACCCGCGGTCCTGGATCGGGGGACGGCGGGCTCGGGGTGCAGCTCGAAGGTGCGCGAGCGCAGACCGATACGGAGTATGTGACCGAGGAAGACGACGAACAGGAGCGCCGCCACGACGATGAGCAAGACGAACATCGGAACATCCCTTCCGAGTGCAGGAGCATCGAACTCCCGCGAATTACCCCCCTATGACGTCGGACACATCCCTACGGATCCCTTACCGCCTTAGATCCTGGAAACTCCTGGTCAGTTCGCCGAAAAAAAGAAAAAGCCGCCTCCTCCGCGAGAGAGAAGACGGCTCCTGGAACCAGTGGGCGCAGAGGGACTCGAACCCCCGGCATCTGCCTTGTAAGGGCAGCGCTCTAACCAACTGAGCTATGCGCCCGGGTGACCCGAACAGCCTACCGGCATGACCGGGTCCCCCGCGAAACGACCGCCGCCGGCCCGGACGCCCGCGTTCGGCGCGTCCGGTCCGGACCCGGGCCTAAGGGAAGGCACCCGTCCGGGCGGAGATCGCGGCGTGCTCGACGAGGGTGATGAGGGCAGCCTTGGTGGACTCGCGGTTGCGGGCGTCCACCTGGATGATCGGGATGTGCTGGCGGATCGACAGCGCGTCCCTGATCTGCTCGGCCCCGTACTGGAACTCCCCGTGGAACCCGTTGACCGCGACCAGGAACGGGACCCTGGCCTCCTCGAAGTAGTCCAGCGCCGCGAAGGAGTCCTCCAGCCGTCGGGTGTCGACCAGGACGACCGCCCCGATCGCGCCCCGGATCAGGTCGTCCCACATGAACCAGAACCGGTGCTGGCCTGGCGTGCCGAACAGGTAGAGGATCAGGTCGCTGTCGAGCGTCACCCGGCCGAAGTCCATCGCGACCGTGGTGGTGACCTTGTCCGGTACCGCCGACAGGTCGTCGATGCCGACGCTGGCCGAGGTCATGACCGCCTCGGTGGTCAGCGGAACGATCTCCGACACCGAACCCACGAACGTGGTCTTGCCGACACCGAATCCACCACCGACCACGATCTTCACCGAAGTGAGCAGAGGCTCCTGGTCAGAGCTTGCGTAGTCCATCAAGAACCCTTTCGAGCAGCCGGAGATCGGTCGGACCGTCCGCGGTGTTGGCCTGGTGCAGACGGAGCAGCCCTTCGAAAGCCATGTCTGCGATGAGCACCCGGGTCACCCCGAGAGGCAGTCTCAGCAGCGCTGAGATCTCAGCCACCGAGCGCCACTCACGGCAGAGCCCGATGATCGCCTGTAGTTCGGGGGTGAGGGTCGACGGATCGCGCGGGGGATAGGGCACCGAGGTCACCACGGACTCGATGGCCACATTCGACCGCGGCTTGGTCCGCCCGCCCGTCATCGTGTACGGACGGACCAGGAACTCCTGATCGCCTCTGTTATCCCATCCCGCGCCGGGGTCGCCGCCGGAGGGATTGCCGTGGTTCATCTCCGTTATCGGAACGGGCCGGCGGTACGCAGCGCCGGGGTGAGGAAGCGTCCGACCCGCTCGACATGGAGCGTCATCTCATAGGCCACCAGACCGAGGTCGCACTCGGGCGTGGCCAGCACGCCGAAGACCGAGCCACCCGAGATCGCCATGACAATGAGGAGACCGCGTTCCATCTCCACGACCGTCTGCGCCACATTCCCGGCATCGAAGATCTGCGCGGCTCCGTGGGTGAGGCTGATCAACCCGGCCGCGATGGCCGAGAGCTGGTCGGCGCGCTCCGGCGGGAAGCCGCGCGAGTACGCCATCGGCAACCCGTCGGACGACACCACCACCGCATGGGCGACATCAGGGACCCGGTCGACGAAGTTCGTCACCAGCCAGCTGAGGTCCTGTCTGCCCGGCTCACTCACGTGTTCTCTCCTGTCTCACTGCCGGTCTGGCTCTCTGCGTCCCGGCTTCCCGATCCGGCTTCGGTCCGGCCTCGCTGAACTCCCCGTTGGAACCCGCCGAAGCGGGCCCGTCTGGCGTCAGCCGAGAACCGGCCCTGGGTGAGGGGCCACTCCTGGGCGGGCTGCGCGGTCGGAGCCTGTTCGGCCGGTCGTTGGGGCTGTTGTTGCGGCTGTTGTTGCGGCTGCCGCTGCGGCGGCTGCGGTGTGGCTGCGCCGGGCACCGCTCCGGGGAGTCGGTTCTGTCCCGGCACCCGCTTGGGCAGCCCGGTGGTGGTGCGTCCCGACGACGCCGGGTTGATCGATGTCGACTCGGCCAGCTGCCATCCCTCGTCGGCGGGGGAACGCCAGGTCTCGGGGTCCGGCATGCTCGCCCTTCCTGTCGCGTCGCGGGTGACGAACCATTCGGACGTCATCGCCTCGAAGATCGGGGATGCCTCTGGCCTGGGCGCGGGGACGGCGGGCGCGGGCGGCTCCCAGGGCGGCGGCGCAGCCGCGGGCTGCCACCGCTGTTCCGGTGCCTGGACGGGCTCGGGGGCGGGGCTGCTGCGCCAGACGTCGCCCTCCCGCCGACCTCCGTTGGCCCCCGAGTGGGACGCCACGGGCACGGGCATCTGAGGCGACTCCTGCTGGGGTGGGTTCCGCCAGGTGGGTCGTGCCAGCGCGTTCGGCACGGGCTGGACCTGCTGGCCGGGAGCCTGCTGGCTCGGCGCGTACTGGTTCGGAACCTGCTCGTTCTGGGCGAACTGGTTCGGAAACTGCTGGTGCTGGGCGAACTGAGGGGCCGGCATCTGCTGGGCCACCTGCACCGGATTGGTGTAGGACGACTGGACCGGAGCGAGCGCGGGCGGCTGCGGGGCGGCCGGCAGGTGCCGTTGCTGCTGCTGCCCGAAAGCGTTGTTGTTGTGGCCCTGTTGTCCCATCGGCGGTCCAGCCAGGGCAGGGTCGCCGGCGATCGAGACCAGCCCGGCGGGCAGCAGCGCGAAGGCCGTGACTCCGCCGGCGGTCGTGGGGCGCAGCTCGACCCTGATGCCGTGCCGGGTCGCGAGCCGGCCGACCACGAACAGGCCCATCCGCCGGGCCGCGGACACATCGGTCGCGGGCATCGACTTGAGCCGCAGGTTGGCCTCGGCCAGCTCCTCGTGGCTCATGCCGACACCCTGGTCGGTGATCTGCACCATGAGGCCACCGCTGATCAGGCTGCCCGACACGGTGATGGGCGTGTGCTCGGGGGAGAACACGATGGCGTTCTCGATGAGCTCGGCGATCAGGTGCACGAGGTCGTTGACGACGGGGCCGCCGATCGACACCTCGTTCTGGATGCGCAGCTCGACACGGTCGAACTGCTCGACCTCCGACAGGGCCGCGCGGACCACGTTGAGCAGCGGAACCGGCCGGTTCCACCGGCGAACCTGGTCCTGGCCGCCCAGGACCAGCAGGTTCTCGCAGTTGCGGCGCATGCGGGTGGCGAGGTGGTCGAGCCGGAACAGGGCGGCGAGTCGCTCCTCGTCCTGCTCGCCCTGCTCCAGTTCGTCGATCAGGCGCAGCTGCCGCTCGATCAGCGACTGGCTCCGCCGGGACAGGTTGACGAACATCGCGCTGATGTCGCCGCGCAGCACGGCCTCGTTGGCCGCGAGCCGGACGGCCTCCCGGTGGATGTCGTCGAAGGCCCGTGCCACCTGGCCGATCTCGTCGGTGGTGTCGATGTCGATGGGCTCGACGTTGATCCGGCCGGCGGCCGCCTCGGGGTTGCGCAGCCGGCTGACCAGTTCGGGCAGCCGTTTCTCGGCGACCTCCAGGGCCCCGGCCCGCAGCCGGCGCAGCGGGCGCACCAGCGAGTTGGCGACCACCAGGGTCGCGATCAGCACCGCGATGAGTACGAGCAGCAGGAACAGGCTGTCGAGCATGGCCGCGGTCTTCGCGTCGCTCTGCAGGGTGCGGCTGCGTTCGGCGAGGGCGTCGATCAGACGCTCCTCCACCTCCTCGATCTTCTCGATGCGGGTGCTCGAGTCGGTCAGCCAGCCCGGCACGTCAGCCAGGCCGAGCGGCCTGACCTTCAGCTCCGGCGAATCTCCGGCCACCGTGACCACGCGCTGCCGGGTCGTCTCGGCCCGGTCCAGGCCGGAGCCGGCGACCGTGTCGTCGAAGTCCTGGAGCCTGGTGAGGTCGGCGGCGGCGCGGAAGGCGATGAGCTGGTTGTCACGCTGGGATCTGGCCGCGGTCACCGCCTGCAGGCTGCTGGGCTCGAACCGACCGCTGAGCAGCGCCGCGGTGATCCGGTCGTTCTCCTGCGAGGCCGCGTCCTTGGCCCTGGCCAGACCGGCCATGGCACGGGCCCCGGAGGTGAGGAAGGCGTTCTCGGAGCCCTGGATGATCAGGTCGCCGACGGCGATCACGTCGGCGGTGAACTCCGAGTACTTGTTGATGACCGCGGTGGCGGGCAACCGGGAGGCGATCGCGCGCAGCGCGGGCACCGTGACGAGCCTGTTCATCGCCGTGGACACCGCGGTCGCCAGCTGGGGCGACTCCGCGACGTCGACGTCCAGGTTCTGGACGTTCCGAATGGCCTCGTCGACCTTGGTCTGCGCCGACTGCAGTCCCAACCTGGACTTCGAACCGGCCGGGCCGCTGCCGACGTACAGGACGGTCCTGGTCCGCTCGAGTTCGAGGGCGTCCACAACCGCGTCCATGGAATCACCGAGAGTAATAAAGCGCTCGGCGCGCTGGTAGGTCATGACATCGGCCACCGACCCCGAGACACGTACGCCCGCGAGGGCGACGGCGACCGTAGCAGGAATTGCGACCAGGGCGACCAGCCGGGGCGCGACCCGCCAGTTACGCAGCCTTATCGCTCGCGGCCTGTCGGCTTCTTTTCCCACGTCAAGGCCGTTTATCGCCGGGTCGCCGGGCTCTTTTTCCGTTTCTCGCACGGTCCTCCGCAACCTCTCGCTGCATGCCGATGGTCTGGCGCGGGCCCTAGTTGTAGGGGATCCCTGTGCCACACGGCCCGCTGCGCCACGCGGGCGGCGCCCATCTCAGCACAGAGCCACCTCCTAACGCAAAATTTCCTCACCTGACTGCGAAGTCATTTTGAGATTTGCTACGGTCCAACGGCGGCTGGGTTTGCGGGTCTTATCGTTTCAATTGTTCGACCACCGAGAATTCGCTACACTCGCCGCTCATCTCGAAGATCACGTTCCCCCAGCGTAGGACCAAGGTGAGTTTTCGATCATGACAAAGCAATCACGCAGAGTTATTCTCAGTAGCGTTCTGGCGGTGGCCCTGGCCACCTCGGGTGCTGCGTGCAGCAGTTCCGACAAGGACGACACCTCGGCCAAGTCCGCCAACGGGCTCGAGAAGACCACGATCACCGTCGGGGCCATGCCCGTCACCGACGACGCGCCTCTGCAGATCGCGGTCCAGCAGGGCCTGTTCAAGGCCGAGGGTCTGGACGTCAAGCTCCAGACCATCACCGGCGGCGCGGAGGCCATTCCGAAGCTCAAGGGCGGCTCGCTGGACATCTCGTTCGGCAACTTCGTCTCGTTCCTGGGCGCCAACGCCAAGGGCGCACTCGACGTGCGCTTCGTGGCCGAGGGCTTCCAGAGCGCGGCGGGCACCCACACCATCGTGGTGGCCAAGGACTCACCCATCCGCAGCGTGAAGGACCTCGCCGGCAAGAAGATCGCGGTCAACACCAAGCGGAACATCTCCTCCCTGCTCATCAGGGCCACCATCGAACCGTCCGGGATCAAGCTCGACGACGACAAGAGCTTCGTCGAGATGCCGTTCCCCAGCATGGAGGCGGCGCTGAAGAACAAGAGCGTCGACGCCGTCCAGGTGGTCGAGCCCTTCGTCACCCAGCTCCAGTCCGCCCTCGGCGCACGGGTACTGGTCGACCTCTCCCAGGGGCCGACCGCCGACTTCCCGATCGCCGGCTATGCCACGACCTCCGACTTCGCGACCAAGAACCCCAAGACGATCGCGGCGTTCCAGCGCGGCCTGTCCAAGGCCCAGGCGATGGCGTCCGACCACAAGATCGTCCAGGCGATCCTGCCGTCCTACACCAAGATCACCGCTCAGGTCGCCGCGACTCTGAGCTACGGCGCCTTCCCCACGACGCTCAGCGCCGCCCGCCTGCAGCGGGTCGCCGACGTCATGCAGCGCTACGGTTACCTCACCGACAAGGTGGACGTGAAGAGCCTGATCATCACCGGGGCTCCGTGATCTCTGCGGCCTCGCGACGCCGCGCGCTGCGGGGACTGTCGGGTGTCGCGGGAGCCATCGGGCTCGCCGAGCTGGTCTCCAGGACCGGGCTCGTCGACCAGACGCTCATCCCGCCGATCTCCGTCGTCCTCCAGCGCGCGG
>JBDSTJ010000191.1:0-6201 GCA_039928335.1 Streptosporangiaceae bacterium
CAGAAAACGACCTAGAGGACTAAAGCCTCATCAACAAAGCCTGAGAGGCCGGTCGTTCTCCGCGGGGAACGTGGCCTGAGCCCGGTGCCGGAGGTCAGCCGCCGAGCTTGGGCAGGCCGAACCTGCCCGCGAGGGCGAGGGAGCCGAGAAAGACCACGGTGTCCATCACGGTGTGCGCGACGAGCAGCGGCATGACGCGGCCCCAGCGACGGTAGAGCCGGGCGAAGACCACGCCCATGAACATGTTGCCGACGAACCCGCCGAGGCCCTGGTAGAGGTGGTAGCTTCCGCGGATGGCGGCGCTGGTCAGGTCCGCTTTCCACGGGGCCCAGCCGAGCTGGTCGAAGCGGTGGAGCAGGTAGCCCAGGACGATGACCTCCTCGACCACGGCGTTCTGAAGGGCGGATCCGATCAGGACGGGGATCCGCCACCAGACGTCCCCGAGGGTGGTCGGGGCCACGTTGAGGTTGAGGCCGGCTCCGCGTGCGGCGGCGTACAGGCAGAGGCCGGGGATGCCGATGGCGGCGGCGACGGCGACGCCGCGCAGGAGGTCTCTGGGGCGGGGGAGCCAGTCGACGCCGAGTGCGGTGCGGAGGGTCTCGCCGCCCCGTTCCATCAGGTGGGCGACGAGGGCGACGGGGACGAGGGCGTTGGCGAGCCAGAAGAGCTGCCAGGCGAGACCGAGCCAGATGCGGCCGGGGGCCTGGTCGGTGACGAGGCTGGCGGTCTGGTCGTCGAGGGCCTGGGGGGCGGTGACGGAGCCGAGGAAGGAGATGAGCGCGGACAGGCCGGATGCACCGAGGGACAGGGCGAGGACGATCCAGATCTCGCGGGTCAGGGTGCGGCGTCCGGGGAGGCTGCCGGTTCCGGTCAGGGAGGTGCTCACGGGTCTGATCGTCGCATGAGTTCAGCGGGTAGTGCCGCATCAGCCGGTTGAGTGGCGTTAGCATCCTGGACTACGCCAAGATCCTGTAGAGGTTCGGTCTACTTCGGAGCGGTCGAGAGATGGACGATCACCGGCGGGGCAAGGCTCTGCCGGCCGGCGTGTACCGGCTGTTCGCCGATGGCGGCCACGGCCGGACTTTGAGTGTGCCCATGCCCGACGGGGCGGTGGTGTGGCCGGACCAGTCCTACCGCAGTGATCATCCGGTGTTCCGGCCGGCCTTCTGGCTGAGTGACGCACCGGTGACGGGTGCGGAGTGGGCGGCGTTGCGGGCCGAGCACAGGTTTTCGGGGTTGTGGCCGTTGCTGCTGGATGAGTCGGCGCAGTCCTGGTCGGCGGGGCAGATAGCGCCGGAGCCGGAGTCGGAGATCTCGGTGTACGACCCGGCGTTGTTCATGGCCGAGGTATGGGCGGACATGATCGAGCCGCGGTTGCAGTATGGGGATGACTTCGAGGATCTGGCGCCGTTCGGGAAGTTCTGTCCCGGGCCGGCGCGGCCGGGGAGTCTGATGGCCGATCCTGCGGTGGTGGCGGACTGGTACGCGCGTGAGGCGGCGGATGGTTCGGCGTTGCTGGGGCTGGTGGCGGCGCGGCGGAGTGCCGACGCTCTGGCGGTGATGGGGTGGCAGGGGGCGTTGAACCACAACCGGTGGACTGCGCCGTTGGCGGCGGTGGTACGGGGCTGGGAGGACCGGTTCGGGGTCCGGTTGGTGAAGGTGGGTTTCAACACGTTGGAGTTCAGTGTGGCGGGGCCGCCTCGAGATGAGGAGCACGCGTTGCACGTGGCGGCGGAGCACTGGGCGTTCTGCCCGGATGCGATCACTCAGGGCGCGGGGACCTTGGAGGCCTATGCGGAACAGATCCTGGGGAAGAACGCGTGGTCGTTCTGGTGGGACTGACCGTTGGTCCCGGCGAAATGGTCCGGGGTGCGGATTATCTTGGTGTGGAGTGTCTGGGGTACGTTGGGGGAATGGCCACCTCACAGCGTTCTGTCGTCGATCTGACGTTCTTGCTGCAGCAGGCCGCGCATGTGCTCAACACTGAGCTGACGGCGGGTCTGGCGGAGTTGGGGGTGATTCCGCGGGCTCACTGTGTGCTGGCGAACGCGGTGGACGCGGGGCTGACCCAGATCCAGCTGGCGGAGTTGTGTCAGCTGGACAAGACGACGATGGTGGTGACGCTGGACGCGCTGGAGCGGGACGGGCTGGCGGAGCGGCATGCGTCGCCTACGGATCGGCGGGCGCGGATCGTGGTGGTGACCGAGGCGGGCCGGGAGGTCGTCTCGCGGGGGGTCGCAGTGGTGGACCGGATTCACGGGGATGTGCTGGGGTCGTTGCCGACCGAGCTGCGGGTGGCGTTCGTGGCGGCGTTGGAGGGTCTGACGGCGGGGCGGCTGGCGACGCCGGCGGCGTGTGTGCGGCCGGTGCGGCGCCGAGCGCATCGCTGACAGCCCTCTTCGTCTTGACAATTTTCTTTTTCGGTATCATCCTGGGGACATGTTTGATGTTGCGGTGATCGAGGACGCGGCGGCGGCCGAGGTGTCCCTGGACCCGATGCGGGCCCGGCTGCTGGCCGAGCTCGCCGAGCCGGGGTCGGCCACGATGCTGGCCGCCAAAGTCGGCCTGGCCCGGCAGAAGGTCAACTACCACCTCAAGACGCTGGAGAGGCACGGGCTGGTCGAGCTCGTGGAGGAACGGCGCAAAGGCAACGTCAACGAGCGGGTCATGCAGGCCACCGCGGCCTCCTACGTGATCTCCCCGATGGCGCTGGCGGCGGTGCAGCCCGACCCGGCCCGCTCGCCCGACCACCTTTCGGCCCAGTGGCTGCTGGCCGTCGCCGGTCGGCTCGTCCGCGACGTCGGCGCGCTGATGACCGGTGGGGCGCGGGCCCGGAAGAAGGTCGCGACGTTCGCCCTGGACGGTGAGGTCCGATTCTCCTCGGCCGCGGACCGGGCGGCGTTCGCCCAGGAACTGACCAGTGCGGTCACCGCGCTGGTGTCCAAGTACCACGACGAGTCCGCCGAGGGCGGCCGTGACCACCGGGTGGTCGTCGCCGTCCATCCCAGCGTGAAAATGGAGTCCTGATGGGTCACGCCTTCGAGCACAGCCACGAGCTGACCGTGCCGGTCAGCCCCGAGCAGGCGTGGGAGGCGATCGCGACCGGGCCGGGGATCGACTCCTGGTTCATGGGCCGCAGTCAGATCGCGGACGGGACCGTGCGGACGGCTTTCCTGGGATACACCCCCGAGGCGCACGTGACGGTGTCGCAGGAGCCCTCGCACTTCGCCTACGACAGCGAGCGCGGCGAAGGCGGCAGGTTCGTGGCGTACGAGTTCATGATCGAGGGCCGGGAGGGTGGCAGCACGGTCATCCGCACGGTCACGAGCGGGTTTCTGCCGGGTGATGACTGGGAGGCGGAGTACGACGCGATGCTGAAGGGTTTCGCGTTGTTCTACAGCACGCTGGGCCAGTACCTGGAGCGCTTTCCTGGGCGGACGGCCACACCGGTCACCGCGATGGGCCCGCCGGTCACGGACTGGGACCGGGCGTGGGAGGTTCTGCGCCGGGCGATCGGCCTGCCCGGCCCCGCGCGGGTCGGTGACGTGGTGCGGTTCGGTCCCGACGGGTTGCCGCCGGTCGACGGGGTCGTGTACTTCGTGAACGACAACGCGGTGGCGGTCAGCAGCAGCGATGCCCAGTACCGGTTCGTGCGGGGGTTCAACGGGTCGATGATGGCGATGCACCAGCTGTTCGCCGGTGACGCCGAGGAGAAGACCGCTGAGCAGGGCTGGTCGGAGTGGCTGGAGCGGATCTACTCACCGTCGGCGTGACAGTGCCACCCCGGTCAGGCACACCAGCCCGCCGGCGAGGGCGAGCGGTGCGGGGACCTCGCCGAGGAACACCGACGCCACGACGATCGTGACCGGCGGCACCAGATAGGTCGTCACGCCGAGCCGTCCGGCGTCCATCCGGGCCAGGGCGTAGGCCCAGGTGCTGAAGGCGAGGGCCGTGGGGACGAGGCCCAGGTAGATCAGACCGGCCAGCGGGCGTGCCGGGGCGTCGCGCAGTTCGGTGAGGAGCGCGGGTGTGAACGGCAGGCAGGCGATGGTGGCGATCGCGCAGGCGAGCCAGGTCACCTGGAGGGCGGGGAGGCGGCGCAGCACCGGTTTCTGGGAGACGACGCCGATCGCGTAGGTCACTGCGGCGACCAGGGTCAGGGCGATCCCGGTCAGGTCGGCCTCATCGGCGCGGGCGGTCGCCGCGCCGATGAGCAGGGCGCCGCCGAACGCGACGGCGGCGCCGATGAGCAGCCACCGGGGGAAGCCCTCGCCGAGGACTGTGCCGGCGAGGACGGCGATGAGGATAGGTCCGATGTTGACGAGCATCGCGGCCGTTCCGGCGTCGACGCGCTGTTCTGCGGCGTTCAGGGCGACGTTGTAGATCCCGAACCAGAACAGTCCGCAGACCACGAGCAGGATCCATTCGCGGCGGGTCGGCCGTACCCACGTGCGCCGGAGGGCCAGTGGTATGCCGAGGGTCACGGTCGCGACCAGGACGCGGCCCAGGGTCAGTGGGCCGGGGTCGAAGCTCCGTCCGACCCACCGGATCGTGACGAACGCCGACGCCCATGCCAGGACGGTGAATGCGACCGCGCCGAGTGCGTTCCGGCTTGTCCCGCGTATTTCCTCGTTCATGATCCGAATGTAGGTCCCGGACGGTTCGGGTGGTACCGGGTTTTCGCCCCGGGGCTCGGAGTTGTCCGTGGTATGGCCGAGCGTGACGGTCCCATCCCGGGTGGGATGCCTAGCGTGCAGCAGCGGCTGACTCCTTGACCGGGTCGGCCAGGCGCAGGAATCCCGCGCAGACCGTCATCAGGACCAGTACCGCGGTGATGACGGCGAACGACGCCGACAGGCTCGTCACGGAGGCGAGGCCACCGACGATGGCGGGGGAGACCAGCAGGCAGGAGTAGATGAGGGTCGCGACCCCGGCCACGCCCTGGCTGGGGTTGGCGGTGCGGCGGCCGGCTGCGGCGAAGGCCAGCGGCACGACCACCGCCACGCCCAGGCCGATCAGTCCGAACCCGATGATGGCCGGGGCGGGGGTGCGGGCGATCACGACCAGGATTCCGCCGGTGACGGCCAGCAGGCCGCTGCACCGGACCGCGCGGACGGCGCCGAGGCGGCCCACCACGAAGTCGCCGACGAGGCGGCTGAGGGCCATCATCAGTGCGAATGCGGTGTAGGACCCGGCGGCGATCCCCTCGGACGCTCCGGCGACGTCCCGCAGGTACACCGCGGACCAGTCGGCGGTCGCCCCCTCGGCGAACACCGCGCACAGCCCGACTAGGCCGATGCCGAGGATGGCCCGGCTGGGTAGGGCGAAGCGGGGCGGTGCGGCCAGGTCGGCGGCGGCCGCGTTGTCGGGCAGCCGTAGCCCGGCCAGTACTCCCAGGGCCACCAGGACCAGGGCCGTCGCGGTGAGGTGCACGCGTGCGTCGATGCCGGCGTGTGCGGCCACTGCGCCCAGGCCCGCGCCGACGAGTGCTCCGACGCTCCAGAGGCCGTGCAGCCCGGACATGATCGACCGGCCCATGCGCTGTTCGACCTCGACGCCCTGGGCGTTCATGGCGATGTCGCACATTCCGCCTGCGGCTCCGTACACCAGCAGGACCGCGAACAGGACGGGCACGGTGGGGGCGAGTGCGGGCAGGATCAGGGTCAGGGACCACAGTGTGACCAGCAGCCGGGTGCTGGTGCGGCCGCCGGTGCGGTGGATCAGGCGGCTGGCGATCGGCATCATGGTGAACGACCCGATGGCGGGGGCGAGCAGCGCCAGGCCGAGTAGGCCGGGGCTGGCGTGCACGTGCTCCTGGATCCAGGGGATCCGGGTCGCGAACGCCCCGCCGACCGCTCCGTGCACGGCGAAGACCGCGGCGACCGAGGCGCGCGCCTGGGTGATCTGCTGCATGCAGCAACCCTAACGGGTAGGTTTGTTTGCAATTACCTTGCTGACCTGCCTCAATGGGCGGGCCGGTGACGGCCCGGTTAGGGTCGTCCCGTGCAGCCCGACCCCCCGCTCTGCCAGGCCACCCAGGAACAACTCGGCTTCGTCCGCGCCCACACCCGGCTGACCCCGGTCGTCTACCTGCCCGGCCTGCGCCTCCATCAGGCCGACGACCCCTATGGGCTGTGGGAGCACACCGAGGACACCGGCCTGCCGTTCTGGGCGTTCGCCTGGACCGGCGGTCTGGCCCTG